>JAYUFN010000347.1:0-3540 GCA_043738705.1 Bacteroidota bacterium | reverse complement strand
CAGAAAATTCGCCAAGAGAATGTCCTGCTACCAAATTTGGTTGGGGATCTTGCAATGTCTGATATGCGATTACAGAATGTAGAAATATCGCAGGTTGGGTTATATTGGTTTGCTTCAATTCTTCAACAGTTCCTTCGAACATGGTATCACTAATTCTGAAGCCCAGAATATCATTGGCTTTTTCGAAAAGGATTTTCGCAGTCGCGTGGGTCTCATATAAATGTTTGCCCATCCCTATAAACTGGCTGCCTTGTCCGGGAAATATATAGGCGTGCTTACTCATAACAAAAAGTTGAACGGCTAAAATAAATAAAAAAACCCTGATAAAAATTTATCAGGGTTTATAAGTATGTAGATTATTAAAATTCCGTTTTCAATTCAAGATATTTGAGGAATTCGTTTTTAGTTTTCTCCTCTCTAAACTTGCCACCATAGAATGCTGTAATTGTTGATGAAGTATCATCTTCTACACCTCTACTTGCAACACATAAGTGCTTTGCATCAATTACTATTGCTACATCGTCGGTACCCAATACTTTTTGTAGCTCCTTACCAATTTGCATAGTAAGTCTTTCCTGCACTTGTGGACGTTTTGCAAAATATTGCACCAACCTGTTTAATTTGCTAAGTCCAACAACTGTTCCGTTACTGATATAGGCCACATGCGCTTTACCAATGATTGGCACAAAATGGTGTTCGCAGTTGCTATAGAATGAAATGTTTTTTTCAACTAACATTTCATTGTACTTGTATTTGTTCTCGAACATTGCCATGTTAGGCATGTTCGCGGGATTCAATCCGTTGAAAATCTCTTTCACATACATTTTTGCAACACGTCTTGGTGTGCCTTTCAAACTATCATCTCTAAGGTCTAATCCCAAGGTCTCCATGATGGCTCTAAAATGTTTTTCAATCTCCTCAATCTTCTCCTCATCTGTTTTATCGAATGCACCTGCGCGCATAGGTGTATTAACCGAAGTGCTGACATGGTTGTCGCCCATATCATCTATCAGCATATCACTAAGCTCAATTTTATCTCCATTAAGCCGGATATTCAACAAAGTTTCTTTCTGTTTCATACAATGTTATTTTAAGTTCCAATTCCTTGTTCAGCTTTTGTTTCAACAAATCATAAATCACGATCGCAATATTTTCTGCCGTGGGATTTATAGTTGCAAATTCAGCCGTATCGAGGTTTAAATTTTTATGATCGAATCTATCTAATACCTGTTCTTTAATAATAGTACTCAGTTCTTTCATGTCTAACACATAACCGGTGTCAGGGTTCGGTACTCCTATCACTTTAACAATTAAATCATAATTGTGTCCATGATAATGATCATTATTACACAAACCAAATACGCGCTTGTTCTCCTCTTTTGTCCATCCAGGATTATTGAGGCGGTGTGCAGCATTAAAATGCTCTTTACGGAATACGGCAACTTTCTTGCTCAAATTTTTTGATTATAAATTATTTTTAAACTTATCTTTTTCATGGCACTGTTTCAGAAGTGTGCTGATCAAGTGGCCAATCTATAAGAAGCCTTTTTACCATTCTGAACCTTGTGTTGTGTTAATTCAACTTCGCTTCACTACTACGAAGATACATACGAGTAAACTAACGAACGGGTTTCTATTTTGTTTAAATAATTTAAAAAATATTTAAACCCCTCAAATGAAGCATCATCAGAAGTAGTACCCCCCTACTCTTACCTTCCTATTTTTACTTCTTTTTTACTCTCCGAAATATTCCACAAAGATTCTTGCTGTTTCGTACAACTTAACACAATGTAAATGAACTGCTTCGGGCATATGCGGCTCTAATTGTTCCCAAATTGCAATGGCCAAATTTTCGGTACTACACATTTTATCTCGCATAAAGTCTACATCCAGATTCAGATTTTTGTGATCTAATTGATCTATCACCTGTTTTTTCATCAAGAGGCTTAGCTTTTTGACATCGAATACAAATCCGGTGTCCGGGTGTGGGAAGCCCTTCACAGTTACAAAAAGGTCGAAATTATGACCATGCCAATTCTCGTTGGCACAAACACCAAACACGGCATCGTTCTGCTCTTTTGTCCAAGCAGGGTTAAACAATTTGTGAGCGGCATTAAAATGTTCTAGACGCGTTAAATACACCATTCTTGTTCAAAATTTCGGCAAACTTACAACTTGAATCTCAATTTACTGACCTTTACAGCTTATACAGGAGGTATTCGTCATTTGTACAAATCAATCGTATCCCCGACCTTTGAGTATATGCGTGTGATTATTTCAGGAGCCACAGTAGGAGAATGGATGCCTTCTTTTCTTAGCATCAATCATTTGTATACAGGTGATAGCCAGCGTTTAAAAGTGCAGTTCCACCAGTCTGGGATTGGGTTACTTGCAGCAGGGTTTGCCCTAACCAAGCTAGCCCTCGAAGACAAGCCCGATCTAATTATCCAAGCAGGGGTTGCCGGCACATTTCAAGCCGATAGGGCGCTTGGAACCGTTGTAGCCATAGAGGAAGAAACAATTGGAGATCTGGGAGTAGAAGAGGATGGCAAATGGAAAGACCTTTTCGATTTGAAATTAGAAAAAAGTAGTTATCACCCATTTGAGAAGAGAAAGCTTCCCAATCAGTGGTTATCGAAATTTAATTTATTACAATTAGAAGAAGTGTCCGGCATAACAGTAAATGAAATTTCTACAAACCCGGAAAGAATTCAGAAGCTCACGAAAAAATATAATCCAATTGTTGAATCAATGGAGGGAGCTGCGCTACATTATGTTGGAAGAGAGTCAAACATTCCTTTTTTACAAATCAGAGCGATTTCGAATTATGTGGGTGAGCGTAATAAAGAAAATTGGAAGATGAAAGAAGCGATCGAGAATCTGAATAGTGTATTGTTGAAATATATCGACCAGTTGTATCAAATCGTTTAAATATTAATATGCATTTTACACTCGGATTTTCGCCTTGCCCAAATGATACTTTTATTTTTGATGCTTTAGTCAATCAAAAGATCGAGACAGAAGGCTTTAGTTTTGATGTGTATTTAGAAGACGTACAAACATTAAATATTTGGGCGAAAGAAAATAAACTAAATATTTCTAAGATTAGTTATGGTGTTCTGCCGTTGGTACAAATTGATTATGATTTATTGAATAGTGGCGGTGCTTTGGGAAAGGGCGTGGGGCCTCTTTTAATCTCAAAGAAACCCTTTACAAATCTAGCCTTGGTGAATGAAGCCAGCATTGCAATTCCCGGAATTAACACAACAGCTCATTTACTTTTTTCATTGGCCTTCCCAAATGCGAAAAATAAAAAATTTTTTGTTTTTAACGAAATTGAATCAGCAGTTTTAAATGGAGATGTAGATGCAGGTGTAATCATTCATGAAAACAGGTTTACTTATCAAGATAAAGGTTTGGTTAAGTTACTTGATCTTGGTGCTTACTGGGAAGAAAAAATAGAATGCCCCATACCACTAGGGGGAATTATTATGCAAAACAAATTTGATCAATCAGTTCAATTAAAAGTGGAGTCGCTTA
>JAYUFN010000346.1:0-3550 GCA_043738705.1 Bacteroidota bacterium | reverse complement strand
TCCATCATGGTTTTGATCCAAACACCCATGTCGTCAATACATGACAACACAGACCCTGCAGGGCCTACCACATCTGCAGTATCCCTACTAATAATTTGGATACTGCTATCGATTCTGAAATGCAATTGCGAAATATTATCTGTTTTAACTTGAGCTATTTGAGAGAAACTATTCGTCATTCCTAGTGGTTTAAAAATATTTAGTCGAATAAAATCGATCCACGGAATTCCACTTATTTTTTCTATTATTTTTCCTGCTGCCAAATAAAAAATATTTTGATAAATAAAACTCGAGCGCATGGAATAACTAGGTTTTACCAAACGCATTTTTTCTAGAATTTCATCCGCATTCAAATGATTATCTCCCCACAAAAAATCGGCATTCCCTACACCTGAATTATGCAGAAATAAATCACGAACCCTCAATTCGCGTGTTACCCAGGGGTCGTATAATTGAAATTCAGGTAAGTATTTGATAACAGGGTCATCCCAATTTAATTTACCCTGATCAACCAAAATACCCATACAGGTTGCCGTCATTGCTTTGGTTGTGGATGCGCAACAAAACAGTGTTTGATTATCAACTTTATGCTGTGTGCCCAACGCGCTTAGTCCATATCCTTTTTTAAAAATAACTTGATTGTCTTTCACAACTACTATTGCTAATCCGGGAGCCTCCCAGTCTTTGATGGCTTTTTGCACATAAGCATCGAATATGGCTATACTATCTAAAGACTTAGATTTTTTTTGCGCTAAAAGTGTTTGTGAAAATAGGAACAGGCAAGCTATTACTGTAAGGCACCATTTTTTCATGTGGTTTTTTTTACTGAATATATGAAATCTCTTTTTGTTTATGACCTCAATCATCTTTAGGTGATTTCAAATGGACTTAATTGCAGTTCATACAAATTGAATCTTGTATCATAAAAAAGGATAAAAATTTCTTTAATTACTTACTAGTCAACAAAATGAAATATGTCTAAAAATAATTTTTTGGTTTATTTACTTAACCCCAAAAACTGGTGGTTACCATTGGTTCTGATTTTTGTAATCAGCGTGGCAGGGGTTACGATGATTGGTGTGCATACTTATACAGAAGCACCACCGATTCCTAATTATATTTCAGTCAAGAATGAAACTCTTTTTTCGAACGAAGAGATATTAAATGGTCAAGTTGTGTTTCAAAAGTATGCGTTGATGGAATATGGAACCATGTTTGGCGATGGAGCACTTAGGGGGCCAGATTTTACTGCCGAAGCTTTGCATCAGATCTCGCTGGGAATGAAGGAATATTATCGGGCAAACCTAAAAATGGATAGCCAACTTTCCATGTTAGAAAAAGGGATTTCGGAACAAGTAAAAGCCGAGATCAAAATCAACCGATATAACGCAGACCAGAACACGGTAAAGATTTCTGAAGCCCAATTCTACGCAGCGAATGAGCTGATAAAATACTATCAGCAGAAATTTACAAATCCGTCAACGGCAGGGGCTTTCAAGCCTTTTGGATATATAAGGGATTTGTCGGAAATAAGATCTCTGACCGCATTTTTTTTCTGGGGCTCCTGGGTTTGCGGGGTAGAACGTCCCGGTGAAAAATATAGTTATACGCACAACTGGCCATTCGATCCTTCAGCCGGAAATACACCGAGTGCTGCGATAATTCTTTGGAGCATCATCGGATCACTGGCTTTTATTTTTGGATTAGGTATTGTGCTTTACTATCATGGCAAATTAGAAAAGTTAGAGGATAGCACCTACACCCATAACGCCCAACCATTTATGACAAGAGATGCGATTGCTAAGTTCAAGCCTAGTAATATTCAAAGGGCAACTTATCAATTTTTTTATGTAGCCATTTTATTATTTGCTGTGCAAGTAATAGCGGGTATTTTAACCGTGCATGATTTTGTAGGGTTTATAAATTATTTTGGTTGGAATATTTCCATTCAATTGCCTGTAACCATCACCAGAAGCTGGCATGTACAATTATCGTTATTATGGATTTCCGCATGTTGGATTGGGGCTTCCTTTTTTATGATGTCGCTTGTTTCTCCTGAACAAAAGAAATCTCAGGAAACGCTGATACATACTATCTTCTGGCTTACCATTACATTGGTGGCGGGATCTTTTGTAGGAATATTTCTGGGGCCACATGGCTTGTTGGGGAACAATTGGTATTGGCTTGGTCATCAGGGTTGGGAGTTTATAGAGCTTGGTAAATTATGGCAGATTATTCTAGCAATCGTTTTTATCATTTGGGCAATTACTATTTACAGAGGAATTAAACCCGTTATGAAACTAAAACAACCATGGGCATTACCTAATTGGTTGGTGTACACAACTTTTAGTATCATTCTGTTATTTGTATCTGGATTCATTGCAACACCCAGAACTAATTTTGTGGTAGCCGATTTTTGGAGATGGATGGTAGTACATATGTGGGCCGAAGCTTTCTTTGAAGTATTTACAACGGTATTAATTGGATATTTTATGGTGCTGATGGGTTTGGTAAGTAGGCAAGCCGTTATCAGAGTAATTTATCTGGCAACCCTCTTGTTTTTGGGATCTGGTTTATTAGGCATCTCACACAATTTTTACTGGAATGCGAAGCCTGTTGGCACAATGGCTTTGGGCTCTGTGTTTTCAACACTGCAGGTAATTCCATTGGTATTGCTTACGCTAGAAGCCTGGCGATTCAGTAAGCTTCCTAAAATTTTAGAAAGCAATCAGAGTAAAAGCGATCATCCCAAGTATCAATTTGGTTTTTCAGAAGTATTTTTATTTTTAGTAGCAGTTAATTTCTGGAACTTCTTTGGGGCAGGTGTACTCGGTTTTATTATCAATCTCCCAATCGCAAACTATTACGAGCATGGAACTTATTTAACCGTCAATCACGGTCACGCCGCGCTAATGGGAGTATATGGAAATCTTGCGTTGGCTGCAGTTTTATTTTGTTGTCAGTTATTATTTCAAGCCGAGCAATGGAATGCAATGATTATCAGAATCTCATTCTGGTCAATCAATATAGGCCTGATCTTAATGGTATTACTGGATTTATTTCCCGCTGGTATCTGGCAATTTAAAGCCGTTACTGAAAATGGGCTATGGTATGCGAGAAGTCATTTGTTTATTGAGAGTACCGCTTTTCAAACACTTACTTGGTTTAGAATTATCGGGGGCTCCATTTTTACAGTTGGTGGAGTAGGTCCGCTGGTGTGGTTCATCGTTTCAAGAAAGAAAAGTCTCAAGACCGTTGACCCCAAAATCCATACCCAATTAATGAATGAGTGATTGCAATAGCAGAAAGAAACCTGTCTTTGATTTTGTTGGCTTGGAAAATAAAAAACTAAATTCATCCTGCCCAACCTTCTCTATCTAAATTCCGATATTGAATAGCTTCGGCAAGATATTCTGGTTTGATCTCTTCTGAGCCTGCGAGGTCGGCGATTGTGCGACTAACTTTCAAGATCCGATCATAAGCGCGGGCACTGAGGTTGAGCCTTTCCATGGCGCGTTTTAAAAGGGCTTCTCCAATACTGCCGATTAAA
>JAYUFN010000345.1:0-3577 GCA_043738705.1 Bacteroidota bacterium | reverse complement strand
TGGTTCTGCGGTAATACCTGCCACATTTTTACTATTGATTCGTTCAACAAAAGCCATCGGAAAACTTCGTTCTTGTCCGAATAAAACACCAATTTTTTTCATAAGTTTATTTTTGAGAGATGATTGTGCTTTGATTCTTAATACTATTTGCATTCAATTTACTGAAACTCATTTGAATTCTGAAGAAGGGTTTAAAAATCATGTTTTTTTGACACGAAATCAATAGCTTATTTTTGAAAAATGTTGGAAGATAAACTGATTTATAAAATCGAGACTGTTGAAGTTGAGCAGCTTACATTATTTTCTGAATTTTTGGAAAGGGAAGTAGTGATAGATCTTTATCTACCTCTCAAAATGAATAATTTGTTACAGTATAGTTTATTACTAATTAATGATGGGCAGGATTTGCCTAAAATGCCTTTTGATAAAATTCTCTCCACATTAATCGAGTCGAATTCTATCGAGCCAGTGATTGCAGTGGGGATCTATTGTGGAGAAAATCGAAAAATGGAATATGGTACTGCATATTCTACAGATTTTAATGGGCGAGGCGCAAAAGCCGGGTTATATTCGAAATTTATTTTCGACGAATTATTGCCATTTCTTCGAAAACATTTGCAAATTTTTTCTTTTAAGGATAAGTCATTCGCTGGTTTTTCTTTGGGGGCACTCAGCGCTTTGGATATTGTATGGAACCAACCAAACCAATTCAATAAGATTGGCATTTTCAGTGGTTCTTTGTGGTGGAGAAGAAAAGCTTATGAGGAAGGGTATGATGATGAGAAAGACAGACTAATGCATTTGCAAATTCGAAAAGCTGATTTCTATCCATGGCTAAAATTCTTTTTACAATGTGGTGCCTTGGATGAAAAAGCAGATAGAAACAATAATGGTATAATTGATTCAATTGATGATACGCTTGATCTGATTGTTGAATTAAAAGCGAAGGGATATACAGAGGAACACATTCACTATTTGTTATTAGAAGAAGGTAAGCATGATGTAAATACTTGGGGGATTGCTTTTCCCGAATTTTTGAAATGGGCTTATAAAAAAGAATAAAATAATAATCAAAGACATAAAAAAACGTCTCGATTTTTCGAGACGTTTTTTTATGTCTTTGATTATAACTTGTCTGCTAGAAAATATAGCGAATACCCAGTTGCGCTTGCCATACATCTGAAGTAAATGTTCCTTTGCGGTAAGTGCCGTAGTTTAAACTGTTGTTTACAGTGTTATACCTGTAAATTGGAGTACCCGTTGCATCTAGACCCCTGAAGTTTAGTAAAGAAGAATTATTTACAACATAGCTAGTACCTGAGTTATGGTTGATTAAATTACCAATGTCAAAAATATCAGCTCTTAATTGAATCGTGTGTCTGTTCTTGCCAACATTACTAAATAATTCAACTACAGCAGAAAAATCAAAACGAGTAACATAAGGCATCAACTCGCCGTTTCTTTCCACATAAGTTCCTTTATGACTTTTCAAGTAACTGTCTTGATTGATGTAAGTATCAAAAGCATCTTTCTGCATTTGTGCAGTAAGAACGTTACCTGCAACAGTGTACTGCTGGAAGTTCATTTCGCTCTGATTTTTTGGAACATACATCAAATCGTTTCCAGATACCCCATCTCCATTCATATCGCCAGAATAAGCATAAGTTACGCGACCCCAGTTTTTGGTTTCACTAAATAATGAAAACTGAATAGCAGCAAACTTACCCAATTCTGTACGGTAGTTGAAACTAGATATTACTCGATTTCTTAAATCATAATCACTGTATGCGATATCGGGACGGTTATTTCCGTTTACTGTGCGGTTACCAGTCCAACTGCTTGATGCGATAGAACCTGGGTTGATATAATCTCTTGCACTACCAAAATTATAGGCGATCAACCAACCGAAACCTTTAGATTTCAATGGTTTTTCCATTTTAATGGTACCATTAATGGATCCGCCATAAGGTCCGCTCTTCATTACAGTTGCATCAGTAATATTTGGATTGATTCTGATTGCTGAAGCTGAAGTATTTAAAGAAGTAACACCACCAGTAGTTGATCCAAGAGGTGCATAACGTAAACGATTATCTGGACCCACAAAGTTTCCAACAGGTGCAACTAAATTTGCGTTATAATAAAAAATGTTATTAATGCTTTGAGTAAATACAAACTCACCACCCACAACGATATCTTGATATATTTTATGATCTACTGCTATGTTTGCTCTAAAAACTTTAGGAAAACGGAAAGCTGCTTCTGAAGATGCAACATTATAAGTAGGTGCCGGGACAGCCGGATTTGGTACAAATCCTGCAGGAACTGATGATGGAGTGGTTGGTCTGAATGGGATTGTTGTAGTTCCAGAAGCTGCTGTTAAGCTAATACTTCCATTTTGTACTCCATTATTGCCAACTTGATTACTCACGAATACAAATGGAGGGCGACCAGTGAAGATACCAGCACCACCTCTGATTTGTGTTTTCTTATCGCCGTTTAAATCATAGTTAAATCCTATTCTAGGGCTAACCATCAATTTAGCAGTAGGTAATTTTGAGGTACTTAATTTAGTGGGTTGGCCTTGTTCATCTAAGAAGCTGTAGCTATCCACTTGTGTATTGGTATAACCCGATCCAACAAAATAGGGAACTTCAAAACGAACACCATAAGTAAGGTTAAAATTCTTTTCTAATTCTATTTCATCTTGAATATAGGCCCCAATATTTCTAGCTTTTGTTTGAGCATACCATACTGCGCCACCGGGTAAATTGCTGAAAGCTGAAGTATACTTGATAGGTACAGGGTTTGTAGTCATGCTAGGGTTAGCCAAATAAGCATTTGCAGAAGTATAAAAATCGGCTAATGAGTTGAAGGTGTAGATACCGTTGACCTGTGCAGTAAATCCATTCAAATAACTGAAACTTTCGAAATTGATACCCGCTTGAACTGTGTGTTTTCCACCATAAAATGTTAAGTTGTCAGAAAACTGCCAAGTATCCGTATTCAATTTATTATTAGGAGTAAATGGATCATTACCAAAACTCATATAGGTTGTATTATTGCCATCTTGGATGTCTACTGTTGGAAAATTACCCCCTTTAACTGCTCTATAATCTCTGTTTGCAGTATAACCGAAAGTCATTTCGTTATTCAACTTGTTGCTGAAACGGCTGTTTAATTGACCAATTACAGAATAGATATCGTTATTGATTTCATACGCAGTATTTGCATAGCTCATTGCATTAATGCTATTTCTACCACCACCTAACGAACCAGAGCTACTGATTACTACGTCTCTTTTAGATTTAAGGTAATTACCACGAATACTGAACTTGTGTTTGTCACTGATATTCCAGTCAAAACGAGCCAAAGCTTTATCACTGCTGGTTAAGAATGGATAATTCTGATAACCGCCTGTTACATAATTGAACTTAGATTGTAAAAAACTAGACATTGCATCTAAATCTGAAGCAAGTACCCGTGTTACATTACTCTGTCCTGTATTGCTACCATTGTTTGCAAGAAAGCTGGTACCAGGATCTGTTCTTCTTTCTCCTTCATAGTTCAGGAAGAAAAA
>JAYUFN010000344.1:0-3585 GCA_043738705.1 Bacteroidota bacterium | reverse complement strand
TTCCCTCCTAAAATTTATATTCCGATAGTTTTTGCAATATTCTCTTTACATCCAATGGTCGTTTTTGCTGCAGTAACTGGTCGACAAAATGCCGTGATTGCTCTGGTAGCATTTTTGATATTCCGTTCTTTCTTCCGTTATTACAGACAACCAGTTACCTATCATATTTCAATGGCAAGTTTATATATTGGATGCTTTATATTTTCAAACTTCGAATTTATATGGCTGGTGCTTGCATTTTTCCCATTCATATTTTTAGTATCCTTGGATGGATTAATGATTGCAAGAGATGAATCTCCATTGTTTCAATATTATGAAGCATTGAATAACCGTTCCCAACGCAGAAAATTGGCTAACCGGACTGCTGCATTATACCTTGTGATTTTTTTACTGCCGCTAGTAGCAGTATTATTATTCCGTTCTTTAAATTCACAATATGCAGGATCACCAACTTATTTTCTCGATAGCCAGTATGCAAACTGGCGCATTACAGGTAACCAGCGTGTGGGAAATAATGTATTAGATGGTAGTAAGAATAATTTTATTTACCAGACTCAAATTGCTATACAAGGGTTTATACTTTTCATTACACCAATTTATATAGCGGCTTTGATTTTGTTCAAAGGAAAGCTATATGAACTTTTCACGATACTTGCAATGTTGCTTTATTATTCATTCCTTTTGTTGAGTTATAAATACAATTTAAGTCTTGGTTATTATCTTCTATTTATTCCAATAGCACTGGTCACTATCTGTTATTATGGAACTGATAAATATAGTATAAGAAAATCATCCTGGATATTTGCTGTGTCTGCTGTATTAACAATTATCATGGGTTTTTATTTCTTTGCCCATACTGCTAATGAAGAAGAGTATACTTTTTCAAAAGAAATGTCAACAGTTTATAAGAACTGGCAAGGGCCGAGAATATTGAGCGAATCGCAACAGGTTGCCCAATACATTTCTACTATCGCAACAGAGGAGAGGAAAATTCTTATCGATGATGCTGCTGCTTATTCGATTGTTGTGCACATTGGAAACTTGGGCGGGATGATCCTGCCACACCAAAAAACATTTGTTACAATCGTAGAAAACCCAACCAAGTTTGTGAAATATATGTTGATTGCTAAACAATCCAATCCAACACAAAATTTAACGGTATTGAACGAATTTAATCTTTTGAGGTTTGTAGCGCAGAAAAACCTACACGTACTATTGATGTTTGAATCAGCAAACTGGGCGATTTATCAGATTGAGTAGTTAAATTCAAAATTCAAAAGTAAAAATTCAAAAGGTATTTGTTGAACCGAATAGAAAAATGACTTTTAGAAGTATTTTTTTGACTTTTGACTTTTAATTTCTTATCGGCCTTCCTGTTTTGAGGACTGCCTGAATTCTCTCAAGTGATTTTTTTTCGCCACATAAGCTTAAGAAGGCTTCTCTTTCAAGATCTAGTAAATATTGTTCAGAAACGAGACTCTGTTCGCTTAAGTCACCACCACATAAAACATAAGCCAATTTCTTAGCAACTAAAGTATCATGGTCTGTTGCATATCCGCCTCTCCACATGCCATTAATTCCGGCATACATTGCCCCCAAACCTGCGCGCCCCATCACTTTCACGTCTTTGCGTTGAGTTGGCATGGTATAACCTTGATCGTAAATTTCTATCACCGATTTTTTAGCTTCTGTAATTCTGCGACCAATATTCATCACCACTTCATCATGCCCTTTTCTAAGTATTCCCATCTCAAAAGCTTCTTGTGCAGAAGTTGCAACTTTAGCTGTTGCAATAGCGAAGAAGCGATTTTTTAGGGTAACCGTTTCAGGTTCGTCCTCATGCAAATCATCACCAGCGCGAAGGGCAAATTCTTTGGTGCCACCACCACCTGGGATCAGACCAACTCCTAACTCAACTAAGCCAATATATGTTTCAGCAGCTGCACAAACTTTATCGGCATGCAAGTTCATTTCGCAACCACCACCCAGTGTTAATCCGTGTGGTGCAGTTACTACAGGAATGGATGAATATCTTACACGCATCATACTATTCTGAAACATACGAATGGCCATATCTAATTCATCATATTCCTGTTCAATTGCAAGCATGAAAATCATACCCACATTTGCTCCCGCACTAAAGTTGGGACCATCATTTGCAATCACCAATCCTTTAAATTTTTCTTCTGCTATGCTAATAGCTTTATTTAATCCTTCTAATACTTCACCACCAATGCTATTCATTTTTGTACTCCATTCCAGCCCTGCCACACCATCGCCAATATCATATAATTTGCAAGCGCTGTTTTTCCAGATGATCTTGTCGCTATGATTTTGAAGTAACAAAAAGGCTTCTCCACCAGGAATAGTTGCATATGCTTTCGAAGTAATGTCGTAATACATGCGTTTTCCATCTGCCACTTTATAGAAACTGGAAGCACCTGTTGCCAACATTTCATCGACCCAGGTTGCAATGCTAAAACCCTTTGCTTTCATAGCGTCTACGGTTTTGCCAACACCTAAGGTATCCCAGGTTTCAAATGCACCAATCTCCCAGCCAAATCCAGCTTTCATTGCATCATCTACACGGTACACTTCATCACTAATCTCAGGAATTCTATGTGAAATATAGGAGAATAGCGAGAAGTGAAATGCGCGATAAAACTCAGCTGCTTTATCAGATCCTGCAGACAACATTTTAATACGCTGTTTTAAATCTTCTACTGGTTTTGCTGCATCAAGGCTTGCGAATTTTGATTTCTTCCTTGCCTCATATTCCATTGTCTGCAAATTCAGCGTAAGTATTTCTTTACCTGCAGCAGATTTAATTTTTTTGAAAAAGCCCTGACCTGTTTTATCACCCAACCAATTATTAGTAACAACTGCATCTAACCAAGATGGGATTGTAAAAATGTTTAGGGCTTCATCAGTCTTACAATTATCTGCTACCCCTTTTGCCACTTTAACAAGCGTATCAATACCAACTACATCAGCAGTTCTGAAAGTAGCAGATTTTGGACGTCCAATGATTGGTCCAGTTAATGCATCTACTTCATCGATACTCAATCCCAATTTTTCCATGATATGGAAAATACTCATGATACTGAATACCCCAATTCTGTTGGCGATGAACGCAGGTGTGTCTTTACAAAGCACGGTAGTTTTACCCAAAAACAAATCCCCATAATTCATTAAAAAATCAACCATTTCAGGATCTGTATATGCTGTTGGAATAATTTCTAATAATCTCAAATAACGAGGAGGGTTAAAGAAGTGGGTACCACAAAAATGCTGCTTAAAATCATCTGATCGGCCTTCTGCCATTAGATGAATGGGTATACCGGAAGTGTTAGAACTTATTATAGTTCCGGGCTTGCGATACTTTTCAACTTCTGCATAAACGAGTTCTTTGATGTCAAGCCTTTCTACTACTACTTCAATTACCCAGTCGCACTGAGCAATATCTTTCATATTATCAGTAAAGTTTCCCGTGCTGATCTTTTTTATTACTTCTTTTGTGAAAACGGGAGAGGGATTGCTTTTGATGGCAGCAGTAAGTGCATCGTTCACCAACTTATTTCTTTC
>JAYUFN010000343.1:0-9956 GCA_043738705.1 Bacteroidota bacterium | reverse complement strand
CAGCCCAGATGATATCGAATCTTATACGGTTTTGAAAGGAACGAATGCATCTGCATTATATGGTTTCCGTGGTTTGAATGGTGCAATTGTAATTACAACTAAAAGAGGTTCTAAAGATAAAAAAGGATGGACCGTTGATGTGAATAGCAGCGACATGTTCCAGAAAGGTTTTTTAACTGTACCTCAAAGTCAGACTGAATACGGTCGTGGTAAAACTTTCCAATACGATTACGGTAATAGGTTATACGATAACGCACAACGTTTACAAGAATACGGGCCTCGTTTCGAAGGTCAGTTAGTTCGTCAGTTCGATAGTCCTTTCGATCCGGTAACTGGTATCAGAACACCAACTCCTTGGACTGCACGTGGTGCCGACAACTTCAACAAATTCATGGAAACTGGATTGGTTTCTACGAATAACGTTTCATTGTCTGCTTCTGGTGACAGGTACGATATTAGAATGTCGGTATCTCATATGTATCAAAAAGGGGTTGCTCCAAATACGAAGTTGAATGCCGATAACTTTAATTTGAATGCAGGTTATAGTATCACTTCAAAATTAAAAATTGAAGCAAGTTTAAATTTGAATCAACAATATTCTCCAAATATTCCTGATGTTAACTACGGACCAAACTCATACATCTACATGTTTAAAGTGTATGGTTCTTCAGACTACAATATCAACGATTTAAAAGATGTTTACAAAGGGCCACAGGGTGTACCAGGTTTGATGCAGTATGCGCAGGAATATGGTAGAGAGAACAGTGCATGGTTTATGGCGAAGCAGTGGTTGCGTACGCACGATAAAACTGATATTTATGGTTATGTGAAGGCTTCTTACAAAATCAGTGACGCTTTAAATTTAAGTCTACGTTCTCAGTTAACTACTTGGAATCAAACAAGAACTGAGAAAGTTCCAGCTGGCGCAAACTTGCAAACCTATACTCCTTGGTGGTATTTTGGTTGGTATGGCGACTATCATGAAGACAAGCGTAATTTGTTGGAAAATAATACAGATTTACTCTTGAATTTTGATAAAAAAATAAGCAATTGGACAATCAGTGCTTTAGCTGGTGGATCAGAGCGTTCTTTCAAATACAATTCATTTTGGGGAACTACCAAAGCTTTGGCAATTCCAGGTTTGTATTCTTTGTCTAACTCAAAAGATGCTGCACTTTCTTACAACTGGGGATCTAAAATGCAAGTGTATTCTGCTTTTTATAGTATGGATTTTACTTACAAGAATTTCTTCACACTATCTCATACAGGTCGTGTAGATAAACTTTCTACATTGGCTGATGGTAACAACGCATTCTACTATCCTTCCGTTTCTGCAAGTACTGTTTTGACTGATTATTTAAATTTACCTAAAGTAATTTCTTTCATCAAAGTACGTGCTTCTTATGCGGAAGTAAAAGGTGGATTAACGCAGTCTTCAGTACCTTCTGCATTTACGCAGGTTACAGGAAAGAGTACGAATGGAGGTTTGTTAGGATATGGATCTGATTTGTATTCTTCATACGATGGTCCTTCTTATACCAACCAAAATGCGTATGCAATTACAAGCTACTACAACGGTACTCCTTCAGTAGATTATTCTAGTACCATTGCAAATGCTTCTTTGAAACCTTTTAATCGTCAAACCCTAGAAACTGGTTTGGATATGAAGTTCTTCAAAAATAGAATTGGATTCGACTTCACTTATTTCCAGAGTATCAACGGACCACAAATCTATGCATTGAACGTAGCTCCCTCAACTAGCTATGGTGCGCAGAACGTAAACGGTATTACTACTAAGAAAGCTGGTTTTGAGTTTTCGTTGAGTGGTTCTCCATTAAGAAGTGCAACTGGTTTGAACTGGGATATCAACGCAAACATTTCAACTTTTAAAGAAACTTTACAGTCAATCTACGGAAGCGAATCAGTGTTAGCTTTAAACGGACACAACTATAAAGTAGGTGAAAGAATGGATGCTTATTATGGTGCAGGGTTTGTGCGTGATGGTTCAAATAATATTATTTACAAAGGCGGCTTACCACTTCGTGCTCCATCTGATATTGGAAATAATGCCTTCTTAGGTAATTTAAATCCAGATTATACTTTCGGAATTAACAATAAGTTTGGATATAAGAACTGGACTTTAAGTTTCCAGTTTGATGGTAGAATTGGGGGTAAGATTTATGATGAGATTTATAAGGATGGTATGAATGGTGGTACTTCTATTGAAAGTGCTTCAGGTGCTTTCGGTGCAGCACGTTTAGCAGAGTGGCAGACTACTGCAACAGGTACCATTGCTCCAACACCTAAATATATTGCCGATGGAGTTACCATCACTGGCGGTACACCAATTTATGTGGGTGGTCAAATTACGAATCTAAAGGATTTAACTTTTGCACCAAATGCAACTGCTTCAACTGTTCAAAACTTTATCTCTTCAGGTATTGGTAATGTTACAGAATACTGGATGATAGATCGTTCCTATGTAAAGCTTCGTGAAATTAGTTTTGGTTATACTTTCCCTGCTAAAATGTTAGGAAATAATAAAGTAATTAAATCTGCTTCTATCTCAATCGTTGGAAGAAACTTATTATACTTCGCTGCTAGAAATGATTTCGACATCGATCAGTTTACTTCTGGATATAATGATGCTAACAGATCATTGAATACCGGAGGTGCTTTACAGAGCGCAACAACCAGAAACTTTGGTTTTAACTTAAACCTTTCTTTCTAAATTAAACATCAAGAAATTCATCGATTATGAAAAATAAATTAATGTTACCGGCCCTGGCAATCATCTTCGCTAGTTCAGTATTTACTGCTTGTCAAAAAGGAGATTTGTTATCGAACCCTAACGTTGCTGCAGAAACTTCAACAGTTCCAGCATCATTGATTTTAAATCACATTACTTCAACTTTACAAAGAGATGAAGACCCAATCATCTCACAAGTTTGGAAGCATAACCAGCATGTGGTAGCTAACTATCAATATTATTTTGGATTAAACTTCTACAACTGGTCTAACACTTCACATACTTATGATATTGTTAGATATGCTAACAAAATGGAAGAGCAAGCGTTTAAACAATATAGTAACAAGACGAATGTTTATTATGCATTAAGTAAGTTTTTTAAAGCACATGCATTTATTTGGTTGTCAGAGAGAGTAGGAGATATCCCAATGTACCAAGCCGGTGATCCAAGTATCTTGCAACCAGCGTATGATTCTCAAAAAGAAGTATTTAAGAATTGTTTGAATATTTTGGATACAGCAAATAGCATTTTAGGAGCATTGGTTTCAACAGCAAATGCTAATTCAAAAGTTGATGCAGCTGGAGATATTTATGGCTTAACTTATTTGCAGTGGCAGAAAGTGATTAACACTTACAGATTACGTGTGTTGATTTCTATGAGCAAACGTGCTGATGATAATGCAGATTTAAATGTAAAAGCACAATTTGCTTCAATCATTAGCAATCCAACTAAGTACCCAATCATGGCTTCTAATGCTGATAATATGCAGTACGTGTATAACTCTGCTTACAATCAGTACCCAGTTAATAAGTATGGTTATGTGCCTTATGGATATGCTGCAAATCCAAGTAAAACAGTCATCGACATTCTTGCAAAAAACCAAGATCCGAGACTTTTTGCAATTGCAGTTCCGGCTCCTGCGCAATTAACTGCAGGTAAATCGGTAGGAGATTTCACAGCTTATGTGGGTTCCGATATCAATCTTTCTCAAGCTACTTTAAGTAATAATTCAACTGCAGGTATGTATTCTTTCCTTAACTGGAATAGATATTTTTCTTCAGCAGCAGGTGCAAACTGTGAGCCTTATATATTCTTAGGTTATCCTGAAATGTGTTTCAATATTGCAGAAGCGGCGAACCGTGGATGGATTACGAGTACTAATGCAGTTGATTGGTACACCAAAGGAATGAATGCTTCAATGGGAGTTTATAAATTAACGCAAGGTCAAACTTTTGTTATCGGAAACTTAGATGGTACGAAACCAAATATGGGATCTACTACCATTGATATTGCTACATTCCTTGCACAACCTGCTGTTGTTTATGCAGGTGATAATGCAACTGGTTTGAATCAGATTTTAACACAGAAATATGTTGCATTTTTTAGCAACTCTGGTTACGAAGCTTTCTTTAATCAGCGTAGAACAGGTGTTCCTACTTTCTCTCAAGGAGGGGTAGGTATTGGAACTCCTAACAATCAGGTTCCATCTCGTTGGTTATATCCTCAGGATGAAATCAATTACAACAATGCAAACTATATTGCTGCAGTATCTGCACAGTACGGTGGCTCTGATGATGTGAATGCTAAAATGTGGTTAGTTAAATAATGTTTTATAATTTAGAAAGTCCCCTCGAGTGTTCGTGGGGACTTTTTATGTATGGTATCGAATAGCATATAATATAAAAATATCACTATGAAAACATACCAGCTTGTTTTCTTTTGTTTTGCTATCTGCACTGTTGGGTTAGCGCAACCAAAAGCTACAACTCAAAATATTTTTATCATCACTACCGACGGGTTTCGTTGGCAGGAAGTTTTTAGAGGAGCAGATTCTAGCATTCTTCACAATCCAAATCAAGTAAAAGATACTGGCATTATGTGCCAGCAGTATTGGGATGACGATGTGTTAGAAAGAAGGAAAAAGTTGATGCCTTTTTTTTGGAATGTAATTGCCAAGCAAGGACAGTTATCTGGCAACAGGGATTTAAGTAATGAAGTGAATGTGAAAAATTTGTACAAGATTTCTTATCCAGGGTATAACGAAATTTTTACAGGCTCAGCCGATAGAACTTTAATTCCAAACCTCGCCGTTCGAAATAGCAATATCAATATTCTAGAATGGCTCAATGCGCAGGAATCTTATAAGGGTAAAGTAGTAGCCTATAGTTCATGGAATATCATGCCTTATATCCTTGCGGAATCCGAAAACGGGTTACCAGTAAACAGTGGGTATGAAATGTTGAAAGATTCAGAAGATACCGTAAATGGCATGATCAATCAAGCGCAGGCAAATGTGGTGCACAAAACGCATTGTCGTTTCGATATGCTCACGTATGGTTGTGCAAAAAGATATCTGGAAGAAAAGCATCCAAGAGTTTTGTTTCTTGGCTTAGGAGAAACTGATGAATTTGCACACAAGAGCGAATACGATCATTATCTGCAGAAGGCGCACCAGTTCGACGAAATGGTTGCCGAACTATGGTATTTTGTTCAAACAGATCCATTCTATAAAAACAATACCACTTTCATCATCACTACCGATCATGGTCGCGGTAAGAAATCTTCTACTTGGAATTCGCACGGATTTTGGATTGGCGGATCAGGCCAAACATGGATGGCTACTATTGGTCAGGGCATTGAACCACTTGGAGAATTGAAAGAAAAAAATCGGATTTATACCAGTCAAATTGCAGCTACGATCTCGTTATTATTAGGAGAAAAATTCAAATCGAATCATCCGGTTGATCAAGCGATTGTGCTTGCGAAACCTAGAACTAGTGCTATAAATAATTCAACAGTGGTAGTAGCAGTTGCAGCAAAATAACTGAATTAAAGAATAGGAAGCTAGTTTTCTAAAGTTTAAGCTTTTATATCGGTGATCCAATCCAAATAACTATCCTTGTTAATGATAGAAAATTTTGCGTCAGGATATGCTTTAGCAAAGGCGACAGGTGTCTTTGCTTTTACCTCTTTCCATTTACATTCCAAAGCTTGCAACTTCCCATTATTTAATTCCAGTAAATCAATTTCCTGGCCATCATAAGTGCGCCAGAAAAAATATTGGGGCTGGTAGTTTCGGTAACTGTTGTATTTAATTCGTTCGCTTAAAATATATTGCTCCCACAACTGACCGATATCATTTCGCTGTTCCAGTGGACTGAAATTACCAATCAGGGCATTACGAATACCGTTGTCAAAAAAATACCATTTTTTACTTTTACTGATTTCTTTACGCAGATTATTGCTATATCCGGTTAATGGATAGATAATGAATACTTTGCTAAGCAGATCAAGGTATCTTTCGACTGTTACTTTATTTAATTGAAGGCTGCCCGCCAGTTCAACTGTACTAACCTGGCTCCCTACTTGCCATGCAAGCATTTGTAAAAGTTTATACAGCACATCGGCTCCTTTTACATTTTCCATTGTAAGCAGGTCTTTCAAAAGATAACTGCTTACCATTTGTTTAAGATAATTCTCTCGCTCTTGTGTGCTATTCAAGTGCCATAACTCCGGGTAACTGCCGTAAATCAGTCGTACTTCCAAGTTTCTTATTGTTGTCAAGTAATCTTCGGTTACAGAAAGTTCTGCTTGAGCAATAGGATACAGATAATAGACAAGATTGCGTCCGACGAGGGGTTCGCCGGTGGTGTATACCAGATCAAAGCTGCTACTACCCGTTGCAATTACTGTAATGCCTTTCACTGAATCTATTAGTAATTTCAATATTTTGCCAATATCCGGTATCGCTTGCGCTTCATCAATAACAATAATCTTCTTTCCGGCGGTTAACTGTTTATAATTCGCTACCGTTCTTTTTTGCAATAACTCCGATACCTGCATATCCTCTCCTTGCAGCAACAGAGCTTCACCGCCATACTTTTGAACAATATTTTCAATAATGGTAGTCTTACCAGTGCGCCGGGTGCCATACAGCATGATCACTTTTTGTAAGCCAATTTTTGCTTCGACCTGTTCTTGAGTTATTCTTGAAATGTCCATTTTATATGAATTAGGGTGTTAGACTAACGCAATTTATATTAATTAGGGCACTTGAGTGCCCTAATTAATATAAATAATATAAAATTGCCCTCTTTTTGCTGCCTAAGAGTATAAAAAATTATGAAATGCTTATTGTGGTTGTGTGGTAGAAATTAGAGTGCAGAGAGGAAGGGATTCGAACCCTCGATACGTTGCCGTATACACACTTTCCAGGCGTGCTCCTTCAACCACTCGGACACCTCTCTGTTTATTGGGCTGCAAATATAGGAGTTTTAGGCTATGAGATGCATGACCGAATTGGATCCATTCACTCCAACTTTTATCCTTCAATTAATTTTGCAATTCCAAATGCGCAACCTGCTGCGAGTGCGCCAATCACTGCAACTTTTAGTGCGCCCTGGAATGGTGGCGTTCCGGTGAGTTTACTTTTAAAATATCCGAAGATGAATAAACAAATCAGTGTTACTAATGCAGAAATTTTCAATCCTTCAATACCATTACGCACAAAGAAATAAGGACTCAAAGGAATTAATCCTCCAACAACATAAGAAGCACCAATATTGAATGCACTTTTTCCTGCACGTTTTGGATCAGGTTTTTCAAGACCTAATTCATGCTTCATCATAAAATCTGCCCAACGATCCTTATCCTTAATTAATTCTTCCACAGCCTGCTCCTGAACAGAACTACTCAATCCCAATCCCTCAAAAAATACCCTTACTTCTTCTCGTTCAACTAGTGGAAGTGTTTCTATTTCTTCGTACTCTCTTTTTAATTCATTCGCATAATGTTCTTGCTCCGTCTTACCCGAAAGATATCCTCCTAATCCCATTGCGATTGAACCCGCAGCAAGCTCTGCAATACCCGCCACCACTATCAAATGCACATTATCATTTACTGCACCACTTAATCCGGCAGCCAACGCAAATGGAACAGTTAATCCGTCCGACATCCCAATTACGATATCCGTTAGAGTTGCCGAGCTGGTAAGATGTTTTTCTTCGTGACTGTGGTGTAAATGAGTATCCATAAAAAAGTGAAGTGTGAAGTGTGAAGAGTGAAAATCTGCGTGAAATTAATGAATTCAGGTAGAATGAAATGAAAGAGTAGAAATTCTTGTAGGTTTTCTAAAAATCAAATCCGCTGACCAATCAGTTAACATTAAATACACAATTCCTTAACATTTAATAGTTCGGTAACATTCAAATAACAATTCGGTAACATTGCCGATTCAACTTTGCGGCGAAACAAATCCCAATTTTTATGTTAAAGAAGCTGGTTGTATTAGTACAATTCTTAGCTCTCGCTTTGATTGCTGTTCCTTCATTTTCTCAGGAAACAGTTGCTAACTTAAATGGTCACGTTACCGACGCCAAAGGTGCATTCATAAACGGTGCCATCATTACTGTTAAACACGAACCAACAGGTTTCGTTACCTCAACAATAACAAATAGTAAAGGTATATTCACCTTAGTAAACCTGAAAGTAGGTGGACCTTACACTGTTAAAATTTCAAACTTAGGTTTTCAAGATCAGGTTTATACCGATGTGAATTTAGGTTTGGGTAACAACCCTGAAGTGTCTGTTAAAATGGTTGCAACTTCTGCAGAATTAAAAGAAGTTACTGTAAATGCAAATACTAGAAGACAAATTGCAGGCTCTACAACTGTTGGTAGTCGTCAAATCAATACCCTTCCTTCTTTGGGAAGAAGTTTGGCCGATTTTACACGTTTAACTCCTCAATCAAACAACAATAGTTTCGGTGGTTCTAACTTCCGTTATAATAACCTTACGGTAGATGGTGCGATCAATAACGATGCAATCGGATTCAGTAATTCTGCCGGGGGTGTAAGTGGTGGTGGCCAGTCTGGCGCTGCAGGTTCTGGTACCAGAACCGTTCCTTATAGCATCGATGTTATTCAGGAGGTACAAGTTCAATTAGCTCCATTCGATGTGAAGCTTGGTAATTTTACCGGTGGTAGCGTAAATGCGGTAACTAAAAGTGGTTCAAACGAAACACATGGTTCTGTATATTTCTTTGGAAAAAATCAGAGCTTAATGGGTAAGAGTGTGGATGGATTAAAAACCAGTATCGGTTCCGATTATCACGAATCTCAATATGGTGCTACAGCAAGTGGTGCGATCGTTAAGAACAAAGCATTCTATATCATCAACGTTGAACAAACACGTCGTCAGGAACCAACATTTTATAATATTGGTGATCCAGGAGCTGCTGTTAAACAAGCCGAAGCTGATGCAGTGGTTGCTAAATTAGCTACCATGGGTTACAACCCTGGAAGCTATATGGGTGCGTATAAAATATATACCAATAGTGATAAAATATTCGGACGTTTTGATTTTAATCTGAATTCAAAAAACACGTTAATGCTGCGTGGTTTATATACGAGCGGATCGGGTAATAACTTGGAGCGCTCTTCTACAAACTTCCAATTTGGTTCAGCCGATTTTACGCAGTACACAAAAAATATCAACTTGGTTGCTGAATTAAAAACTAAGATCAGCAACAATGTAAATAACCAGTTCAACATAAGTTATATTGATGTACACGAGTACAGAGATTTCCCTGGCACACTGGCTCCATTTATGGATATTGATAATGGTAGAATGTGGTTGGGTACTTGGAGAGAAGCTTCGATCTACAACATGAAGCAGAAGACTTTCGAAATCAGCGATAACCTTACTATCACTAAAGGAATCCATAAAATTACTTTAGGAACACACAACGAATTTTATAATCTTTCTTATGGATTTATCAATTCATGGAATGGTCGTTGGGAATATTCTCGTGGTGTAAATAGTTTCTTGAACGATAACCCTAGCCGTGTGCGTGGTGCGTTCACCGCCGATTCTAAGATTCCGAACGATAGAAATTATATTTATAACAATGCGCCTCATCCTTATAAAGTTGCTTTGTTGAGTGCCTATGCACAAGATGAAATTTCTATTTCTCCTCAGTTTAAAATTACTCCAGGTTTGCGTATCGATTACTCTAACCTAAATGAGCAACCTCCCATTGATCCTGCTTTGAATACAACTAATTCTATTGGTTATGTTTCAAGTAAACCAACTTATTCCAATACTCCATTTAGTCAGTTAAGCAATACTTGGTTAGGTAAAGCAACTTTATCTCCACGTGTTGGATTCAACTACGATGTTAACGGAGATCAGTCGTTTGTATTAAGA
>JAYUFN010000342.1:0-3609 GCA_043738705.1 Bacteroidota bacterium | reverse complement strand
AACGATTTTTGATCATAAAAAATGCAGCTCGATTATTTATATTCTAGAAAAAAAATAACACCATTAATTAAATTTTATTTCGAACATACTGGGCCAGTTTTTACCAGTAACATAAAATGTTTTTTTAATTGGATTGTACGCAATGCCATTTAGTAAATTTTTATCCGTATCTGTTTCTGGCTGATGATTGTTCTTAATAATATCCGTCAAATCTGCTCTTGCTTCAACCAATCCTGTTTGAGCATTAATCTTAATGATATAATTGGTTTGCCAGATATTGGCATATAAATATCCATCAACATATTCTAATTCATTTACCATCGATACGTAACCATTGTTATTAACTACACCTAATGTTCTTTCAATTTTAAAGGTCTCAGGGTTTACAAAATAAATATTACTACCACCTGTGTCAATAATCAGTGATTTTCCATCAGTGGTCATTCCCCATCCTTCGTAAGGCCATTCAAACTCTTGTGATAATTTGTTGAAATTCATATCATAGACGAATACTTTATGCTCTTGATAAGTGAGCTGATATATTTTATTATTCAGAACTGCAATACCTTCTCCAAAATATTGGTCAGCCAGTTTATACTTTTTTTCTGCTTTGCCGGTTTCTGGTTTTACTTTCAATAAATAACTTACTTTCTTCTCACCGGTGCTTTCCAAAAATGAGCCATTTAACCAGATCAATCCTTCTGTAAATGAAGTGGTATCATGCGGATAAATATTTATTACGGAATAATTCAATGTAGCAGGTGCCACAATTGCGCCAGAAACAGGTTGGTTGCTTTCTGCGTTCTGTTGATCGTTACAAGAGCTTAAAAATAGGAGTATGATTAAAATAGGGATAGGATATTTCATAAGAAAAGATTGCTGAGTAATATGCTCGGTTTAATAGTGTAATTAAAAATGCAATAATAGTAAGTCGGCAGCTTTCTCGCCTATTATCGGAGCTAAGGCAACTCCCATACCATTGCAGGCTATCGCTGCAAATACATTGTTATCAACTTTCGATAACAATGGCTTCTTATTTTCGGTAAATCCCATAATGCCGCTCCAATGGTTTTCGATAGTATATTGGTAGGAAGGATCCATATGTGCTTTCAGAAATTGAATTAGTTTATTTTTTATTAATTCACTTCCTGAAATATCCATTGTTTTTTCTCCTTCAAAGTCTGTATTTCTTGCGCCACCCAATAAAATTCTTCCATCAAGATTTCTCCAGTAATAAAACCCTTCATCAAAATGAAAGGTACCCCTGAGATTAAGATTAGGAATTTTGGATGTTACAATTACCTGACCACGTGCGGGAGTAATATTTAATTGAGGTAATAAAGAATTGCCGTAAGCATTTGTACAAAATAGGATTTGGTTCGAAGTAAATCGAATTTGTTGCATCGTATAAACATGTATTCCATCTAAACTTCTTTCCCATGATTTAACTTCAATTCCATTTAGAATTGAGATGCCGGATGCTTGTACCTTTTGAATTAATAAACTTACCAATTTGCCACTATGCAATCCCGATTCAAGTGTATTTTCAAACATTGCATCAAAGCCGAACATCCCTTTTTGAGTAATCGCCTCATCTTTCCTAACATAAGTCTGATCCTTTTCGGTAATTTCTTTTATTTGCAAATTCAATGCTGCAATTTTCTCATCCAGACTATCCCAGTATGTGTAATTTTTATTGATACACTCATAGCCCCCACAGTTATCCAGATCAATTTGATTTGCACCGAAAACAGATTTGATTTTTTCCAGACCCATAAAGCGCATCTGCACGATCTCTAAGGTTTCTTCTAATCCCATTTTTTCTATATCACTGATCAATTCTGTGGGGCTTCCAAAACAAGCAAAGCCAGCATTTCTGGTAGATGCACCCAAAGGGGTAATGTTTTTTTCTAAAATTGTGATACGAAGCGAGCTATTTTTTCTTTTTAATTCCAAGGCAGTCCATAAACCCATGAACCCACTCCCAATAATGATGATATCTTGTGTAGAGTAAAAGCTTTCCTTTTCCCAAAGTGATAAACTAGACATACCCAAATATACTTAAATCCAAAAAGGAATTGAAGCAAATTCAATTCCTTTTTGGAGAGTTTGGAAATTATATAATTCTATACGTTAAATCTAAAGTGCATCACATCACCATCCTTAACCAAGTATTCCTTTCCTTCAATTCTTAAGCGACCATTCTCCCTACACGCAGCTTCACTGCCATATTTTACAAAATCATCGTAGGCAATTACTTCTGCTTTTATAAAACCCTTTTCAAAATCGGTATGAATTACACTGGCAGCCTGAGGTGCTTTCCATCCTTTATGAATTGTCCAAGCTCTCACTTCTTGAACTCCAGCAGTAAAATAAGTATCCAAGTTGAGTAATTTATAGGCAGTTCTAATTAAACGATTTAATGCTGGTTCCACCATTTTATATTCTTCCATGAACATTTGCTTATCTTCTTCCGTCTCCATTTCGGCTATCTGTGCTTCAATATTGTTGCACATTATTATCAATTCAGCACCCTCAGCTGTAACTGCCGCTTTTAATATTTCAGAATATTTGTTTCCAGTATGCATACTAGCTTCATCAACATTCGCAACATATAAAACTGGCTTATCGGTCAATAAGAAAAGATCTGCAATCACCGTTTTGTCCTCTTTACTCAGATCAAGACTATGAATACTTTTACCTTTTTCAAGATGCTCTTTACATTTATTCAATATTTCAAATTCGGCTTTTGATTTGGTATCTGTACCAACTCTTGCCATTTTCTCAACGCGACTCCACTTTCTTTCAACACTATCCAGATCTTTTAATTGTAATTCTGTTTCAATGATTTCTTTATCACTAATTGGGTTGATTGCGCCCTCCTCACGAAGTACATTTTCATCCTCAAAACATCGGATCACATGAATGATTGCATCTACTTCCCGAATATTTGCTAGAAATTTATTTCCTAGCCCTTCGCCTTTACTTGCACCTCGTACCAAACCGGCAATGTCTACAATTTCTAATTGAGTTGGAACAGTTCTATTCGGTTTTACCAGTTCTGCTAATTTTGCCATGCGTTGATCTGGCACATCAACCAAACCCACATTGGGTTCGATTGTACAAAAACGGTAGTTACTTGCTTGCGCTTTTGCACTGATACTAACTGCATTAAACAAAGTTGATTTTCCTACATTGGGTAATCCCACGATTCCTGCTTGTAAAGCCATGTCAAAAAATTTGAGCGGCAAATATAGTTTGATTTCCTGAGGATGCTACTAAAATTGAGCTTTTATACCAATTCATTATTCGACCACCAATATTTTATTACCTAAAATTTTATACTGTTTATCCCTATACACAACTTGATAGCGACCCTTTTGCAAGTAGATATAATAATATCCATCGGGTGCCGTAATATAAGTTTGATCAGCTGGGACAAGTTTATTAACTATTTTTTCATTAAACTCTTTCTCATAATATGCTTGTACTATAAAGAGCGACTGATAGATTGGTTGGATGGGAGTTTCTTTTTTTAATCCGTTCATTGAATTCCAAATAGGTCTACCATTTCTATATTTTGTTGGAGGGTGCATGACATAGATATCG
>JAYUFN010000341.1:0-3621 GCA_043738705.1 Bacteroidota bacterium | reverse complement strand
CGACTCGGATTCATTGCCCCTTATTTATAATATTAGATATTGATTATTTCAATTCTTTCAATAAAGCAACAATGGCAGCTTCCAGTTGCTGATCTTTTCCCTTGCTCACTATTTCATATTCATTCATCAGTTTGATCTCTGGTTCTGTTGGTGAGTTTTCTAAATATCGGCCACTCATATTTTTTACGCCAACTGGCGGTACCCCCCAGCGAATACTTGCATCCTGTAATTGTTCCCATCCTGCCCAAGTACAAGTACCTGGCACTGGCATGCCTACTAGTTTTCCAATTTTTAAATTTTGATAACCATACGAAAAGCAATGCCCATCGCTATAATTGGCTTCATTAACAAGCGCAATAGAAGGTTTTGTCCAACGAAAAGTTGGCTCATAACTCAATGTGCGCGTATCGGTTGAATTTACCATAAAAACTTTACCAGTTAAGAATGTTGCTAAATCACTAACAAGGTCGCCACCACCATTAAAACGAGTATCAATCACCATAGCTTTTCGTGATGAATATTTACCCATAATATCTTCATAAACTACTCGATATGCGCCATCGTTCATTCCAGGAATATGAACATAGCCAAGTTCTCCATTGCTGAGACGGTCTACCTCCTCTTGATTTTTTCTAACCCAGCGCTTATACAATAATGCATTTTCTTCATTGAGGCTAACTGGCTTTACAATGATTTCTCTTTTAGTATTTCCATCTGCAATGGTAATTAGTAAATTCTTACCCGCTTTTCGATTTAAATATTGTGCAAGGTCTTTATGAGCTGTGATCATTTCTCCTTCAATACTTTCGATGACCATTCCTGCTTTTACATTTAATCCAGATTTGTCTAAAGGACCTTCTTTGATTAGTTCTTCAATTTCAATTCCATTTCCAGTATAGCTTTTTTTATAGAAAGCTCCGAGGGAAGCTGTTGCATCTGCATTTGGGGTTGAACTATTATAGCTCGCCCAGCAATGACTCACATTCAACTCGCCCAATAACTCGCTCAGCAATTCGGCAAACTCGTAGTTATTGCCAATATGCGCAAGATGTTTTTCGTAATCAGGTTTATAACTATCCCAGTCTACTCCATGAAAACTTGCTGTGTAAAAAGTAGTTTTAGTTCTACGCCAAACATGTTCAAACATAAATCTTCTTTCAGCAGCGATATCCAGTACCATTTCTCCATTGATACTAACCCCGTCTTTTTTTCCAGTAGCAGGTTCTATTTTACTAATGCTCCCATCAGCTAATAAGAAAATATTTTTCTGATCTTTATCCCATTCTATTGATCCGCTATTTGCATTTAATGGAACCAATATCTTAGTTTCTTTTGTTCTTGTATTGGTACTCCAGAGATTTAATCCTTTTTCAAATCTCGATAGATAATAAAGCGTTTCTCCATCTTTACTAATCAATGCATCAGACAGGTCTGAAGAGTTGATGGTGAGTTTTTGTTTGCGGTACACGATTCCATCTAATTCCACATTGATGCTGCTATCTTTTTTGATCTTATTTTTTCCAGTATCTGCTTTCGCAGTTTTTTCATCTTGTTCTTTTACTAATACATACTCTTCTTTACTTAAACGAAATTTATCCCAAACTTCTTGATTCAAGAATAAAGCATAAACATCACTCTGGCTACCACCGCTATTGGCTTTCGAACGAAGTCCATCACGATCAGTTTCATACAATAACATTTTTCCACCCATTGCCCATTTAGGATGACCATCATTGAAACCGTTTTCGGTGAGGTTAGTAATTTTGCCTTTCCCATCAGAACTAATTAATCCTATTTCGCTATTGGAAGCACCTTCCAGAGCATAACTGAAAGCAAACCATTTTCCATCAGGGCTCCATTCAAAATGCTGGTCATTGTCGCCCCAATTCACAAGCTCTTTATCCGTTAAGATGGTACGGATTTGTTTACTTGATATATTTAAAACTTTAAGTGTTGCGTGATTTTCAATGAAGGCAATCTCTTTTCCATCTGGTGAATAAGTTGGTTGATAGTTTTCTTTTTCATTAGTCACTAATGGAGTTTCTTTAACCAAAGTAGCTGCATAAAAATAGGGTTCTTCTTTGCGTACAATTTCTGTTTGATATATTTTCCAACTATTACCTCTTTCTGAAGCATAGAGTAAATATTTTCCGTCGGGCGAAAAACTTACACTACGTTCTTGTTCGGGAGTATTAGTAATGCGTTTGGTAGTGCCACCTTCAACTGCCGAAACAAATACCTCACCTCTAAAGATAAAAGCAACTTCTTTACCGTTGGGGGATACTGCTAATTCGCGTGCACCAGCATTTACTGGAACGATTCTTTCATTATTTGATTTTACATCTGTTACAATAGTGATATTTATTTTTTCTGGCTTTGAATTAGCTTGTTGCGTATATAGTTCTCCATCATAGCTATAACAAAGTGTACCATTATTTGCAATACTTAAAAATCGAACGGGATGTTTTTTGAAAGATGAAATTTGTGTTGATTTACCTCCTTCAATACCCATCTTATGTACATTAAAAGACCCACTTTCCTCACTCAGGTAATAGAAAGCTTTATCGTTATCAGTAAATACTGGAGTTCTGTCTTCTCCTGCAAAAGAGGTGATCTTGCGATGCTTGCCAGATTTAAAATCGTAGATCCAGATATCGCGAGTAATAGAAGATAAATGGTGTTTACGCCATTGTGTTTCTCCTCCTTTCTTATCGTGATAGATCATATATTGACCGTTCTTACTCAGTTTGATATCTTCTGCAGGTGTTGTAATGATTTGTTCAACGCGACCTCCATTAACAGACACCTGATACAATTCAGGTTGAGCCGTGGTTGGATAAGTACGATTACTTGCATCATCTAAACGAGTGCTTCCAAAGATTACTGACTGATCATCGTTAGTAAAAGAATAAGGATATTCGGGGGTTGAATAATAGGTAAGCCTTTTTGCTTCACCTCCTTCAGCGGGCATGATAAAAATGTCGAAATTTCCGTATCTGCCACTTGCGAATGCAATCTTTTTTCCATCATTACTCCATACTGGCATAAAGTCGTGGGCTTCATGCACTGTTAATGCGATAGCAGTTCCACCAGAAACTGGAACCCGATACAAATCACCTTTATAGGTAAATGCAACTGTTTTGCCATCTGGTGAAATAGCACTGTATCTTAACCAATTTGGTTGAGCGTTTAGGGCTAATATACTCGAGAAAATTAAACAAATTAAAAGATTGAATTGCTTCATAATGTGGGTATTTGTTTCTGTAAGGAAGATCATAACAAGATAGGAAGAAACTAAAAAGTGTAACCCAAAAATTGATAAGTGGAGCAGGAATTTAAAAGATGAAATAAAAAATTCAAAAGGTTGTTTTAACTTGTACGATGCTTCCGGCAGCATCATATCAGATTTATCCAATAGGCGATCAGGCCATTACGCTGGATTATGGGGGCTCAATGAATCATCTTGTGAATCAGCAAATCATCCAACTATTTCATGTATTAAAAGATTGGCAGCTCGATGGAATTTTAGATATCATACCCGCGTACCATTCTGTTAGCATTATTTATGATCTCAAAAAAATAAAAAAAAGAGATTGAATAAAGAATGTATAAAAATCAATT
>JAYUFN010000340.1:0-3638 GCA_043738705.1 Bacteroidota bacterium | reverse complement strand
TGTTGAGAATGGTTTTATTATGTGCTTCCTCGATAAAGAAATTGGGGTTGATTCCGTGTACTTTAAATCCGTCTGTATTAGAAGCAAGTAAAGGAAATGCAGTGAACCGTAATAACTCTTCTAAGAAACTTTTTGGAAAATAGTAGAGTCTGGTGAGTGGTTGGGTAGTGCCGAAGTCGAAAATGCCGTAGTTGACGATATTGATTTGCTTTTTTGTAAGGCTATCATTTAAAGCAGATTGCATGAGTTTTTTGGGACCAATGCTATTTACATTGATTTGGGCATAGTTGGTATCCATTGAAAGGTTGAAATTAAATAGGGAGCTGAGGCTATGAATGGTAGATATTTCGTGCGAGTAGGAACTGTTTCGAACAATCCATCCTGTATTTTTTAAGTGGTTAGAATAATTGTAAAGGGAGGAGTCTTTAAAAACTTGATATAAGCCATCGGGTGAATTGTATTCGTCGGTGATGACAAGGAGGATTGGTTTATTGATGCTGTCGGCTGGGTGTATTTGTTTTTTAAAATCGGGATGGAAACTATCGATGTTTATGAAATGGGTGGGGCTGAAGAGGAGTGTAGAAAGTGAGACTGCCAGTAGCACGATAAAAAAGGTATTTTGAACAAAAAAGAATTTGCTTTTGCGGCTGAAAATAAACAGCTCTAATAAAAACAAGCAAACGAAGAAAATGGTAAAGGGAATTCGATTGCGTGTAACCTGATGGTGGTATGTGTTGACTTGCCACCTAAAATAAAGATCCACCAAATTAATTCCATAAAAGAATAGGATGGTGGCTGATAATAAACCGATCGCTGCAATTTGTAAGATCGTATGCTTACTTTTAAATAATTGCCCAAACAATAGTTGTAGCGGGATTAAAAATAAAATGAAGAGGGCTAGAATGAAATTTGAAAAATAAACCGACTGGGAAATTACGGTCCAGTGCAAACCGAGATAAGGCAGAACAATTACAATTAAAGAAGGGATGGAAAAAGAAAAGTAGGCTTTTAGTTGACTCATGATCCTATTTTCTTTTTCAAAAGATAAATTGTTCGATGCGAGTCTTGGATTTTTCTTTCATCGATGAGGTCGAAATAATGATAAAATTTTTCATGAAAATTTTTCTCAGTATAGTTCGGAAAAATATCTTGCCTGCTCTGTAATAAGAGCTTTACTTTAGGATCGGTTTTAGGAATAAATTCTACGATTGCATACTGACTAGATAGTTCAGAAAATAGTTCTGCAATATGAGCCATCGAAAGATTCTTTCCAATACTTAAATGGTGTACCAATGCCAAAGCCATTACCAGATTAGATTTACCTCTTTCGAGTAAAGAACGATACTCTTTATTGAGCATACCTAGGCTAGGACTGGTTTCTGCCAGATCAGTTACAAGGGTGCTGAGATTTTGAATCTTATTTTTTTGGATGGCTAATTCAATTTGGTCTACACAAGTGTCATCGAATTCGGCAGCAATTACGTGGTCCGCAATTTTGGATGCGAGAATTGAAAATAGTCCTGTATTAGCTCCAAGATCGATCACCGTTCTTGGTTTTATTTGTGCAAGCCATTCTGCAACGATGCTTTGTTTATTGCTTAAGTATTGTTTTGATTCAATATCCTGATCGTAATATTTTATCCAGGTTTCTGTAAATGCATGTGCTTGTTTCCATGATCTGACACAGGAGATAAACATCCCGAAAAGTTCTTGGAGTTGATTTTTGGAGAAGCCTTTTTGCGGCTTAGATGTTGCACCCTTTTTGTTTTGATAAGTTGCATGCAAATGAATATGCAGCAGGCAAGTTGGGTTGAACCAGGAGCGAATTTTTAATTGTTTGCTAACAAATTTAAGAGGCATTCCTCTTAAAGAAACCCTAGCGAACTTAGCCCATGTAGCTCCATTGTATTTCATTAAAGCGAGGGGTGAAAAAAACGATTCGCAAAATTGGCGGTATGCCAACCAGGGGTCGTTGTTTTTAAAAAATATAAAAGAGCTGGTATCGAAGAGGATTGCTTTTCCTCCCTTTAAATAAAAATTAAAGGGGCTTGCATCTTTAAGAATCATCCCATATTCCAATGCGATGAGATTGATTTTTAAAAAAGCCAGAATTGCTTTTCTCCATTGAATAAACGACCATTCAAAAGGATAGCTTTGAAATTGAATTTGATTGGGTAATATTTGTTTATAAACTTTTGGATCCGAAGTATCGGGCAAAATTTCTTGATGAGGAATGAGTAATTGCTCTTTGATGAGCTCATCATACAAACCCGATTGCATAAGGTGGTTATACTGATCTTTATACCGCAGAAAGATATATCGGGTATAGCCTTTTTCTTTTTTTACTACATAGGCATCAGGGTCTTTGAAAGAATAATATTGTGGCTCAATCAACATCTTCCGTACTTTTTGTACTTCTTATAAACTTAAGTTTAAGAAAAGCCACTATCTTTTTAAAAAAAATTAGGATAGTTAGGAAACCAGAAATGAGGGCTTGAAATAAAAGGCTTCCGGTGCCCGGATCTAAATATAAAAGTATCACTGCAAACATACTAGGGAGTATAAAATTAAATGATTTAATAACTATGTTTTAATAGACCTCGAAAATAAACGAAAGTTTAAAATTGAACGATTTTTTTCTGTAAAACCTAGGCCCCATATTTTGAAACACTATCTTTTATTTTTAAATATTTTTGCCCTTTAAATAAATCTTTCTAAAAAGAAATACCTTTCGAAAATATTATATTAATTAATAATAAGCTATGAGTATTCTAAAACTGCCAATTTTCGGCATCTATTATGCGGTGGTGGATTATGAAATTGCTACCCATTATATAATTGAGTGTGCCATAAAAAGGGAAAGATGCGGCGTGTCGGCACTGGCTGTTCATGGGTTGATGGAAGCGTATAATGAATCAGAATTTCGAGCGCAGGTAAACAAATTAGATTTGGTGTTGCCTGATGGTCAGCCTATTAGGTGGGCGTTGAACTTTTTTTATAAATGTAATTTGAAAGACCGGGTATATGGACCTGATTTGACGGTTAAAGTATTAGAGCAAGCGAATGAGTTAGGGTTATCGATATTTTTATTTGGCAGTAAGCCCGAAACCCTTGAATTGCTCTCGAAAAATATATTGGCTAAATATAACGCAATTAAGATTGTTGGAATGCAGGCAGATCGATTCAGAGAAGCTACCGTGGAAGAGGATGCACTGGATATTGAATTGATTAATAGTTTAAAACCGAATATTGTTTTAGTGGGTAGAGGTTGCCCCCGACAGGAAAAATGGGTATCCGATCATTTATTAACTATACAAGTACCTATGATGGCAGTAGGTGCTGCTTTTGATTTTTTGGCAGGAACCCTAGATCAGGCTCCCGATTGGATGCAGCGAAATGGGTTGGAATGGTTTTATAGATTGTATAAAGAACCGGGCAGGTTATGGAAACGTTATCTTTTTACCAATACCCAATTTTTGTTTTTATTTGCCAGGGGATGGTTGTTCAAGCAGTTTCGTTGAGGGTGATTATTTTTAAATGAAATAAATAAAATTCGTTTTGAGAAAATTATTAGTTACAGGGTCTTCGGGTTTAATTGGTTCGGAAGTATGTACATTTTTTAGTAATCAGGGATGGGA
>JAYUFN010000339.1:0-3653 GCA_043738705.1 Bacteroidota bacterium | reverse complement strand
AGAATTTAGCCAGTCAAGACATTTTAGGGGAGTTTACTTTGAATTATAAAAAGCAATTCGGTAAACATAGAATTGATGGATTGGTAGGATATTCTTCTCAAGAAACCAACACTGATATTGTTGCTGCAGGTACTAAAAATTACACGAATGATTTAGTTCCTGAAATTACTAATGGTGGTTCTGTTTTGGGCGACTTCTATCGCTTGGGTGGAACAGGTAAATCAACTACTACTTTACTTTCTTATTTAGGTAGAGTTGTTTATAGTTATAATAGTCGTTATTTCTTAACTGGATCTTTCAGATCAGATGCGTCATCTCGTTTTGGCCCACAAAATCGTTGGGGTAATTTCGGATCAGTGTCTGCAGGATGGACATTATCTAACGAGTCGTTTTATAAAGATTGGTTAGGAAAAAATTCGACCTTAAAATTAAGAGCTAGTTGGGGTTTAACTGGAAATAACAATATTGGTAATTACCGATATGAGCAAGGGGTAACTGGGTCTGGCGGGCAAGTTATAGGAGGCACAGTTTATAATGCAACATGGGCTGGTGGAATTACGGATTCAAAACTTGGATGGGAATCAACCTCTCAATACAATTTCGGATTAGATGCGAGTATGCTCGATAATAGATTATCTGTAATCTTTAACTATTATAGGTCAAAGTCGTTTAATTTATTGTACAATCAAAGTATTTCATCATTATCTGGTGCCACTTCTATTTTAACCAATTTGCGTAATTCAAATATCCAAAACAATGGTTTTGATTTACAATTAGATTTTAAAGTAGTACGTTCAAAAGATTTTAATTTAAGTGTAAGTGGAAATATTACAGCTAATAAAAATAATGTAGTAAGTCTTGGCGGAGCTAGTGAAATTCAAATCAATGGTGCCGAAAGAAGTTATATCACTCACGTAACAAGAGAAGGAAGCCCAGTTGGTTCTTTCTATGGATTGCAGGTTGCAGGTATAGTAAAAGAAAAAGATCTTGCAAATGTTAATGCAGATCAGCTTGTATATAAAGCAAATGGAAATAAATTCCCAGCTGGTTATACTTTATTAGGCTTTCCTATCTCTGCCTATTCAACTACACCACTTAGAGCAGGTGATATGTATTTCAAGGATACGAATGGTGACGGTATCATAAATGACGCTGATAAAAAAGTTATTGGAACACCTTATCCTAAATACACTTACGGATTTGGTATCTACTTAAATTATAAAACGATTGATTTAAGCGCTTCTTTTAATGGTTCAAAGGGCAATCAAATTATTGATGGTCAGGATTATTATATCAGAAATATGGAAGGTTCTGGAAATCAATATGCTGTTATTGATCAACGGTACAGATCTGACGCAAATCCAGGAAATGGTGTTGAATACAGGGCTTCAAGAGGTGGGTCTCAGAGTAATAGTACCAGATTATCTGATTACTATTTACAAGATGGATCTTTCATTAGATGTACCAATCTTACTATAGGAATTAATCTTACTTCATTGTCGGTTAATAAAAAATTAGGAATTACAGGTTTGAGATGGTACACATCTGTTGATAATGCATTTACTATTACTAAGTATTTAGGTTATAATCCTGAAGTGGATTTCAATAATGGTAGTAACCTAACACCTGGTGTAGATTATGGTAAATATCCATTAGCACGTTCATTTAATACCGGCATAAAAGTTCAGTTTTAATTCCCCGATAACAATTAACAAAAATAATTATATGCACAAAATATATTCAATTAGTATAGCGCTGATTTTTCTACTAGGCTCTAGTAGTTGCAGCAAAACTTTTCTTGAACAAACTAACCCAAATGGTGTATCAGTTGATAATGGATACCAAACTGAAGTAGATATTACCACTGGTGTTTATGGCGTTTATCAAGCATTAAGAAGTTCGAATTGTGTTGGTGAAGGAGCACAATTGTGGACCGACGATCGTGCAGATGATGTTAATACAACAGATAACCAATCGAACAATGGAGAACCTTATCAGTTCACTGCTTTTTCGATCGTTGCAAGTAATAGTTATTTGCAGAGTCATTGGACTGCATTATATGCACCCATATCTAGAGCAAACTTAATTTTGTCTGTGATAGATAAAATCACTTTCGCAAGTCTAACTACTAAAACACAATATATTGCTGAATTGAAATTTATCCGAGCATATATGTATTTTAATTTAGTAAGAGAATTTGGTGATGTGCCATTAGTAACAGACAGACTTGCTTCTGCAGAACAATCTACAGCATTAACTTTTCGTGTAAAAAGAGATGTGGTATATAATCAAATCGTTGCTGATTTAAAAGATGCTTTGAATGGAGGATTACCACTAGTTCAACCAGTTGCCAATAAAGGAAGAGTTTCTTTACAAGCTGTAAATGCATTGCTTGGTCAGGTTTATCTAACCATGGCAACAACATTGGAAGCAACTGTTAACACTACTAATTTAACCAATGCACAGACATATTTGCAGGCCTCTTTTAATCAAAAGACTTTTGTAAATCTTTCTGATATTCCTTTTGCAGATGTATTTGATGTGAATAAAAAATCAACTAATGCAGAAATAATTTTTCAAATTGCTTACAAACAAGGAGATGCCACTTATTCTTCTTCATTAGCTAAAAACAATCAGGCAAAGGGTGAAACATTATTGTCATTGTTTCCATCACAAGGTGCTGGTGGACTTTTCACTAAGGACTTGTTGAATGAATTTGAAACTGGAGATGTTCGTACAAGCTTCACTGTTAAATTAGCGCCAGCAGTAAATGGATATTATATCACTAAATTCCGTGATGCCAGTGCAACTGCAAGTTCGCTTGGTTTTGGTGGAAATGATTGGATTTTGATCCGTTATGCTGACGTAATTTTGAATATTGCTGAAGCGTATTTATATCAGGGTGATAATGCGAATGCGGTGAAATATTTAGACATGGTTCGTAATAGAGCTGGTATGCCTGTATATGCAACTATGCAAAATGATGTAAATTATAAAGCAAAATATCCTACTTTGAAATTGGCTATTTTACATGAAAGAAGAGTGGAACTGGCATTTGAACATCATCGTTGGCATGATTTAATCAGATTTTTTAATGCCACTGAGCTGGTTGCTTATTTCCAATCTAAATCGCAAGCTAATTTTGATAATTCACCATTAACCAACATCACTTCTAAGGATTATTATTTTCCAATACCTTATAATGAGTTTAAATTAGATCCTCTTAAAATGTATCAGAATCCTGGTTATTAGTTCTATCAATATCTGCCCTATTTGATTTAAACTTTAGGGTTATAGCTGCCATAAAAAAGCCTTCTAACAGTAAAATGTGGGAAGGCTTTTTTGTACAAAAGACATACTTTAAGTTTTAAGAGTAACGGCTTTTTAAAAGGTCTTTTATCCAGCAATTGATCTCCAACTATTGATCTATTTGTGAATTATACTTTCCGATTAAAGCCAACGACAAGAGTCATTATCACATTGGATGAATTGCACAAAATGGAATCATGTAAACCAACAATAATTACATTAAAACGATTGAAGGATATATTCTTATTCCAATGTTACACAGGATTGTTGCAGGTCGACTTATTTAAGCTCAATTTGGAGCATATACAAAAGGGTTCGGACGGTAAAATATGGATCCTTATGAA
>JAYUFN010000338.1:0-3685 GCA_043738705.1 Bacteroidota bacterium | reverse complement strand
ATGTTGTAAGCATCGATGCGGCATACTATAATACCTTAGCGTTGGATCAAATTGCTCAAGGATTCCGAGCTAGTTATGGAACTGGTTTTATTTTGAATACCGCCAATAACTCAAGCGTGCGTAATCAAGGGATTGAAATAAGTTTAGGACTGAAGTTGATGAAGAAAAATGACTTCAGTTGGGATATCCAATTCAACTTTAACCACATGTGGAATCAAGTTTTGGCAATCCCTAAACCAATCGATATTGCAGGCGCGGATTATTACGATGCATCAACTTGGTTATTTAATAATGCAAGAGGTGGTTTAAGACCGGGATATTCAACTGGTACAATTACAAGTTTTGGTTACAGACGTCAGGATTTAACTCCTACAGGAACAAACGGTATGCCGTTTAACAATGGACTAATTCTAGTGAATCCAACAACGGGCTTGCCTGTTCAGGATGCTACATTTAGAGTACGAGGTGATAGAACTGTTTGGTTAACATTGGGAACCATTAACAAATTTCGATACAAAGATTGGAGTTTGAGCTTCCTATGGGATTTGAGGATTGGGGGGGATATTTTCAATGGCACAAATATGTACCTAACTACATTGGGTAAATCTGCAAAGACGGCCGATCGATTAATTCCAAGAGTGATTTATGGGGTTTTACAAAACGGACTAGAAAATACGGCTACTCCAACTAATAATACGATTGTGGTAAATCCTTATTTTAATAATAACTATTATAGCGCAGCAAATATGCCTGAGGAAGATTATATGGAACATGATATCAAAGCATTTCGCTTAAGGGATATTACACTAAGCTACACACTTCCCTCAAAAGCTTTAATTAGAAACGCAAGCCACATGGATAAACAAGGTATTTTGGATTATGCTACTTTTAAAACTATCAGCTTTTTCATGACATGTAATGATTTAGTATTATTCACAAATTATTCTGGCGCGGATCCTGCCTCCAACGGGGGTAATGCATCTTTAAGAGGAGTAGGTGCTGTTGGATTTGACTATGGTAATATTGCTGCACCATTAAGTTTTAACCTTGGTGTGAGAGTTGGTTTCTAACTAATAAAATAAAATTATTATGAAAAATAAATCCTTTATAACTTTTTCGCTGGCAGTGGTGGTTGCTGCTTTTGGGATTATTTCTTTACAATCCTGTTCAAAGAAGCTAGAACAGGCCTATTTAAATCCCAATAACCCAATTGAGGGTTCGATAGAAGCAATCCTTCCCAATACAATTAATCAAATGACTTCAACTGCGGCGCCCCCAACTGGTGGTGGTGGCGGATCTTATGGTCCGGCGGCTGAAGCAGTATTATTAGGTAGATATATTCAATTCTGGAATTCATATACCACACTTGACAACTATGATCAAATGGGTGGAGTATATGGTACGGCATCTGACAATACCGGTATTGTTTGGGCAATGCATTATTATGGGATTGGTCAAAATGCAAAATACATCATATCAAGAGGTAGAGATCAAAAAAAATGGGATTATGTAGGGGTAGCAAATGCAATCTTTGCGTTCAGTTGGTTAACTCTTACGGAAGAATATGGGGAAGTGATTTTAAAGCAAGCATTTGATCAATCACGTGATCAATTTGATTATGATCCCCAATCTGCTGTGTACGATACTGTTCGTCAGATTTGTGATAGCGCTATTTATTATCTAGGGAGAACAGATGGTGCAGTTAGCCCTGCAAACCTTGCTATAGGTGATGGCTATTTATATGGTGGCGATGTAAATAAATGGAAAAAATTTGTGTATGCTATCAAAGCTAGATCCTATGCCCACTTAAGCAATAAATCAATTTATTCACAAAAAGGGTATGCAGATTCGGTTATTAAATATTGTGATTTGTCGCTCGCGGCTAACGCAGATAATGCATTGCAAAAATGGGTAGGTGGTAACTTTAGTGGTACCAACAATTATTATGGTCCTTATCGGAATAATATTTCTGTGATTCGTCAATCAGCTTTTATTGCAAATCTTTTAACTGGCACCGGACCAACCTCGCCTTTTAATGGAGTTGCTGATCCGCGTACTCCTTATTTGATCAATGAAAATACCAATAAAAGTTATAAGGGAGTTATTCCTAATCAAGGAACATCAGGACTGGCAGCAGCAGATCAACCGCTAAATTTCTGGAGAGCACCGTATAGTTCCATAACTGCAACAGCCGATTCTGGTCGTTATATCTTTAATAACTTAGCACCAATGCCAATCATTACTGCGGCAGAAGTACAATTTGTAAAGGCAGAAGCCGCCTTTCGTAAAGGAGATAAAGCATTGGCATTATCTGCTTATACAAACGGTATCAATCTTTCATTTGATTTTCTTACAACAACTTATGAAACAAGAGTGCCCTTGGCATTAAGAATTACAAACGCTACAAAAACTGCTTTTTTTACTAATGCAAAAGTGATCCCTGCATCAGCTAATTCATTAACATTATCTATGATTATGTTACAGAAATATATTGCTGTTTATGGATATGGCTTTAATGAAACATGGACAGATTTGCGTAGATATCACTATACTGATTTAGATCCCGCAACAGGTAATCAAGTGTATGCCGACTTTACATTACCCAATACATTTGCAACATTCAATAATGGGAAATCAGTATATCGATGTCGCCCAAGGTATAATTCAGAATATTTATACAATATACCGGCATTACTGACAATTGGTGCACTGGCCACTGATTATCATACAAAAGAACAATGGTTTAGCTTACCATAAATTCATTGATTAAAAAAGTAAGACATGAAAAAAAATAATTTTAAATATATACTAGTAATTCTTGCGATGGTGATGGTATATGCCTGTTCAAAAAATTCAGGGGTAACTAATCAGCCATTCTCAATTTATGGGATTGCTGGTAGCCAGGGGCAACTGAAGATAAACCTTGGATTTGCCTATACTATCAACTACAATACTTTGTTGTTGAAAATTAATGATAATGTTGTAAGCAATTCACTTACCACTCGAACGCCATTTCCTGGAGGTGGCTACAATACCAATGGAAGTAATTTTGCGTTATATCTTGGAGTAAAACAAGGCGATAATACGGTAGCCGTGGTAATTCCGAAATTTGGAACAAGTATCGACTCGATTGTTTTGTATAAGACAACGGTAAATATTCCAGATAATAGTACCTATACTCTTCATATCGCCGATACATTGGTAAGTCCATCTGTTAACAATACAAAGTCGATTTTGGTAAATAATATTATCAATGATATGGATACGGGTTGGTGCCGCTTTAAATTTGTAAACATGATTCCCAATTTATCGGCAGTGGATCTGTATCTAAATGGTGTTAAAATAAAATCAGCTATTTCATTCATGACGGCAACAGATACTTTTAGTGTTCGTACTGGAGTGTATCAGCCAGGATACACTGGTGCCATCACTTCATGGGCGATTCGTCCTGCAGGTGCTTTGTCTACTTCAGCAGCAACTGCTAGTTATGCTAATGCCAATGGATTACAGAGCCAGAAAGTAATGACCATATTCAGCATGGGTTATGCTGGATTAACCGGAAGCAGATTGCCTTATGTGGCATTTACCCTCGACAAAAATCAGTAGCAGTTCAATTTAAATAACATTTAAAAATTTAGGGAAATACTGTGATGGTAGCTCCCTATTTTTTTGTAAAAACTTGTTG
>JAYUFN010000337.1:0-3694 GCA_043738705.1 Bacteroidota bacterium | reverse complement strand
TTTCACCTACTGATGTATTATTTGAGCTCATCAATCCATCTGATATTCATTTAGCTTTAAAAGTTTTCGAAAAAGATATTAGCAAATTATATGTGGGTCAGAAGCTAAATGCTTATACCAATAATCAGCCAAACAAAAAGCATTCTTGCGAAATTTTATTGATTGGTCACGATATTTCAAGCGAAAGGAATACTGATGTGCATTGCCATTTTGAAACCTACGAACATGATTTAATTCCTGGCACTTATATGAATGCAGAGATTGCTATAAAAAATGCAAAAGCTTCTGTACTTCCTGAAGAAGCAGTTGTTCTGTTTGAAAATAAGCAATATGTTTTTATTAAATCGGTAAACAATCAATTTAAAATGATGGAAGTGCAAATTGGTAATTCTGAAAATGGATACACAGAAATTCTAAATACAGAAAAAATCGCCTCTGCTGAATTTGCAGTAAAAGGCGCTTATTCATTATTGATGAGTTTGAAAAATAAGGTAGAAGAATAAGTCAAAAGTCAAAATTAAAAAGTCAAAAATACTTATTTAGATTCTCAGCATTTTTTCTGAGATCAATTTTTATTTTTGACTTTTTAATTTTGACTTAATTAAAAGCATACACCATCGCCATAGATTCTCTAGCCATTTGTTGGTTGTATTCGAAAGTTAGTTTCTTATGATTTATGGTATCAATAATGGTTCCAATAAAACAAAATCCAGCAGTTAAAAAGTATAGAACACCCATTCCATTTTGTCCAACCATAAAACGTTGAACGCCGGCAAACCCAAAAAAGCCAATGATACAGCCAAGTAATACCTGATCTGTTTTTCTTCTCTTGCCATTATATACTGCAATAAAATTCTGTAGCTTATCTGTAGTCAGCTCTCTAGTAATACTTTGAAGAAACATCAGCTCTTCACCTTCCAGTGCTGGTATTAGGTTTATAAAATTTGGTGTCATGAGTGTAAGATTTGATTAATTAATTGACGAACACGATTAAATATAATGATAACTGCCAATATTCCCAGAGGATGATGGTTAAAAGATTGTACAAAATCTAGTTTCATGGCATAATGCATTGCGTGACCAATACCACAACCAGGGCATTTGCCGAAACCGAGTGCACTAAAAATGCAAAGCGAGGATTCGCTTTTATTTTCAGGCAAAAAAAACAAAGCAATCAGCGCAAAGCTCCAGCTTGATAATTCAATATTGTGTAAGAGCCATTTTTTTATATTTTGAAAATATTGTAGTATCATGTTTCCACTTATTTACCGAATGCTCCGATATTGGTACTGAATATTTTTACTGCAATTGCTAAAAGTATGACTCCAAAAAATTTTCGCACTGCTAGTAACCCAGCTTCTCCCAATGCATGTTCGATCATTCTTAGTGATTTCAAAACGATATATACTACGATCAAATTGATAATGATTCCTGATAAAATATAAAACTCATCATAGTTCGCTTTGAGAGACATGATGGTAGTGAGTGTGCCGCTCCCAGCAATAATTGGGAATGCGATAGGAACTACACTACTCGATTTAGCATCTTTATCGCCTTTAAAAATTTCGTGCCCTAGTACCATTTCTAATCCCAAAAGAAAAATCACAATTGATCCGCCAACTGCAAATGAGCGAATATCTAAGCCCAGAATCTTTAAAAATGGTTTCCCTGCAAATAAAAATAAAATCATCAGCCCTCCTGAAACAAATGTTGCTTGAAAGGAACGGATGCCTCCCATTTTATCTTTTAACGAGATCAATAATGGAATTGATCCTACTATATCAATAACGGCGAATAGGGTAAATGTTACCGTTAAAAGTTGGTCCAAGTGAAATTCCATATTCAAAATTTACTTAAAGATACTGGCTTAAATGAAAGATCAAAGCGCTGTTGTATTATTTCCTTTGAGCCTATAAATTAGATTTGTGGGAAGTTTCCTACATTTATCCTTCACGCTAACTTTATGCAGGGAAAACAAAAATTGAATCTTTTCAGCTTTACCATGATCGTTGTGGGCTTGGTAATTGGTATGGGTATTTTTAGATCAGCAGCAACTAGTGCTAAAGATGCGATCGACCCTTCTGTATATTTTACAGCCTGGCTTTTAGGAGGGTTTTTTGCTTTTTGTGGAGCATTAACTTATGCTGAAATTGGTAGTCGCTACCCTGTTACCGGAGGATATTATAAGATCTTTTCTTATGCCTACCATCCTAGTATTGCTTTTGCTATCAACTGTATTATTTTAATTAGTAACGCTGCGAGTTTGAGCGTGGTTGCTTTAATTGGTAGTGGATACATCACTAAATTGTTCCCTCAATATAGCTGGACCGATAATGATAAAGCATTGATCAGTTCAGGTGCTATTTTATTTTTTTATATGATCAATTTGATGGGGTTGAAGATGAGTTCCAAAGCACAAAACTTTTTAATGTTGATCAAAATCAGTATGATTATTGTACTGATCTTAGCTTTATTTTTTCCATTGCACGAAATGTCCGGACAAGTAGCTGCGATTGCTACTGCACCTGAAACGCATATGAGTTGGATACAGAGTCTGGGTATTAGCTTAATCGCAGTTTCATTTACCTATGGAGGATATCAGCAAACCATTAATTTTGGAAACGAGGTAGCCAATCCCGCAAAAAATATCCCACGTGGTATATTCATTGGTATTGCTATTATCATAACATTATACCTACTTGTAAATATGAGTTATTACCATATTATCGGTTTCGAAAACATGAAAGGCGAGCGTGAAATTGCTTATTCTTTGATGTACAAAGTATTTGGTAAAACTGGAGCAGATATATTTTCATTCTTTTTATTCTTCGGAGTATTAGCATATGTAAATGCATTGCTAATGAGTAATCCACGGGTGATGTATGCTATGAGTACAGAAGGAGCTTTGCCTAAAGTTTTTGGGAAGCAATCTGAAAAAAATGATGTACTGTTTTTTTCTCTAACCATTTTCACTGCAATGTGCTTAGTGATTTTATTTTTTGCACAAACTTTTGAGAAGATCCTCAACTTTACCATTTTTCTGGATTGCTTTGGCATGGTGGCTTCTAGTGCAACTATTTTTGTACTTCGCAAAAGGACAAAACACCTTGATGGTAGCGGAATTTACAAAATGAAATTATATCCTTTATTGCCTTTGATATTTATGAGTGCATATTTATTTGTAGGCATCAGCATCACCTTACAAACGCCAAAAATTGCAGTGATTGGATTGAGTGTATTGGCTGTATTTATGATGATCTATTTTATTGGTCAAAAATTTTCAAAAAACAAATTCTCAGTCATTCAAAAAGATCAGTTATAAAATGGAACTTTCTTATATCATAAACGAGTTTGCAGAAAATAGAGAGGATTATTTTAGAGCTATTGCACCTCCCATTATACAGTCAAGCAATTTCGCTTTCAAAACGGTGGATGCGATGCGTAAATCTTTCGAAGACGAATACAGCACATGGTTATATAGCAGAGGATTAAATCCAACAGTAGAGATCCTCCGTAAAAAATTAGCTGCATTAGATGGGGCTGAAGATTGTTTGGTTTTTAATAGTGGGGCCGCTGCCATATTTGCATCCGTTTTAGCCAACGTAAAATCTGGAGATCATATTTTAAGCGTAAAGAATCCATATACTTGGGCTAAGAAAATGTTCGAAGAAATTTTACCAAGATTTCAGGTTAC
>JAYUFN010000336.1:0-3721 GCA_043738705.1 Bacteroidota bacterium | reverse complement strand
ATCGGCTGATATGAGTCAATTCTCCTGTCGCGTAAAAACGGCCAGTGACTGCGGTAATAATCTGATTTATCAAGGTCTAATTCTTCAACTACAACTTCTTCTTTGTCTACAGAAGTCTGATGGATTAAAGCGCCGAAAGGATTTGCAAAAAATGACCCTCCCCAGAATTTTACGCCGGCTTCCTCACCTACCCTGTTTACACTTACAACATGCACACCATTTGCAATTGAATGACTTCTCTGCATGGTTTGCCATGCATTATACTGTTCAACGTTTGTTGTTTCCTCCTGTTGAGTAGACCAACCAATTGCGGTAGGGTAAAATAAAATTTCAGCACCCATGAGCGAAGTAATTCTTGCTGCTTCTGGAAACCATTGGTCCCAGCAAATTAGTACTCCAATAGTTGCAAATTTTGTTTTAAATACTTTATATCCTAAGTCTCCTGGAGTAAAATAAAATTTCTCAAAGTATGCGGGGTCATCAGGGATATGCATTTTACGGTACTTTCCAAGATAAGTTCCGTCAGCATCTAAAACGGCCGTAGTATTATGATACAACCCCTGTGCTCTTTTTTCGAATAACGAGGCTACTATCACCACTCCTAACTCTGAAGCAATCAAACTTAAAGCATTTGTAGAGGGACCAGGAATTGTTTCAGCCAACAAAAAGTTTTTATACGATTCTACATCACAGAAATACAGAGAAGTAAACAATTCTTGCAGGCAAATAATTTTTGCGCCTTTTGCCGCAGCTTCCCTTATTTTAGAAATAGCTTTTGATAGATTCTCTTCTTTTGTTGAGGTACAAGTCATTTGTACCAAACCAACTGGAACTATTGGCATAATCTAATAGTTAATAGGGTTATAATTAATTAGTTGACAAATATTATATTAAGTACTGTGCAATAGAAGACTATCGAAACTACTAATCCCTATCATTTTTTCACTAATATAACCTTCAGCATATTCAACTCCGATTCTTTTCCCTAACATCATTGCCCTTGCTCTAACCGATTCCAAAAAATGAGGAGAAGATATATAGGTCTGCGGTTCATCTAGATTTGGATTATAAAATTGAGTGGTATAAGCCATCACCGATTCAACCTTCTTATCCATATGCGTTGAAATATCTACTACGAAGCTTGGCTGTAGAAAGCGATCTTGTATATAATGAAAAACATTAGCTGGTCTCCAAGCCACTTGAGGAATGCCTTCAAAAAAAGTTTCTATTTTTCGAAGCCCTGATAAGAAAGCAGCATCTGAAATCATTTTAGCACTGCGTCCGTGATCCGGATGTCGATCTTCTGGAGCATTTGCCAATATAATAGATGGTTTATATTTTCTGATAGCCTGTATCAGTATCCGCTGATGTGCTTCATCATTTTGAAAAAAACCATCTGCCATCTCTAAGTTCTCTCGTATTTCAATACCAAGTATTTTGGCAGCATTTATTGATTCAACTTTGCGGGTATCAGCAGTTCCCCTGGTTCCAAGCTCACCCCTTGTGAGATCTAGAATCCCCACCTTTTTGCCTTCCGCTATTGCACTCAATAAAGTTCCTGAACAACCTAACTCAACATCATCAGGGTGCACACCTATCGCTAAAATATCAAGCTTCATTCGCTTATGTTTATTTGGTAAAGTTACTAGAGTGATTGCAATAAAAATCCCGTCCTGATACAATCGGAACGGGATTTTGAATATTTTATCAAAAAGATTAGTCTTTTTTTGCGTAACGCTTTTTGAACTTGTCGATACGACCTGCTGTATCAACCAACATATTTTTACCAGTATAGAAGGGATGTGAGGTATTTGAAATCTCCAATTTAATAACCGGATATTCTTTACCATCTTCCCATAAAATGGTTTCTTTTGAATTAGCAGTTGACTTACTTAAAAACGAATCGCCGTTACTCATGTCTTTGAATACAACAAAACGATAATTGTCTGGGTGGATACCTTGTTTCATAATAATCGATTTAGGTAATACGGATTTGGCCGTATTGTTATTTTTTAGGATGGCAAAGGTAAGAAAACGTACCGTTGAGACCAAATGAAATTTTATTTTAGGTCAAAAGCGAGATCAAAAAGTTTTTTTTAGCTCTTCATATTGATGAACTGTAGGGGTAATCCAAGGCTGGAAGACCTGCAAAGTGCTATAACGTCCTGCAAATCGTCGATTTTTTTCCCGGTTATTCGAACGATATCATCCATGATAGCTACTTGAACTTTTAGTCCACTGTCTTTGATGAGTTTTACAATTTTCTTACTGTCTTCCTGCTTTAAGCCATTGGTAACAGGAACTTCTTTCTTAACAGTTTTTCCGCTTGGATAAGCATCCTTTTCGAAATTAAAGGCACTTGCTTCAATACCTTGCTTCATAGCCCTACTAATTATTACGTCAATTACTTGCTTCATCTTCATGTCGCTTTCAACTTCGAGGTGCAAGACAAAGTCTTTTTTATTGAGGTCTATTTTAACTGGCGAATTCTTGAAATCAAAGCGGGTACTAATTTCTTTATTTACTGTATTGATGGCATTATCTAAAGTTTGTAAATCAACTTTAGAAGAAATATCAAATGAAGGCATATAAAATATTTTAAAAAGGTAATTGCATTCTAAATAATTATTCCGGTTCGATCTAAATTTCAACTACTTGTTTCGCCTTCCATTTTTTTGAAAGCACTACTAAAATAATACCTGCAATAAACAAGATTACTGAAATGAGTTGAGCTTGAGTTGGCTTAAATGGAAGTGACTCGTAGTGCGTATTTACGCGGATGCTCTCAATTGCAAAACGTTCCATTCCATTCAAAATAAGGTAAATACCAAAAAGTCTTCCAGGAATTTTTATTTTTTTACGGATCGACCAAAGAATAAAAAATATAGTAAAACACATCAATACTTCATACAAGGCTGTTGGATAAACGGGTTGGTACAATTGGTTACAGTAAGGCCCAGTGCATCCTTGGATTGGATATCCTTCACCTATCACATTATGAGGATATTGATAAGACCATAACCAGTCTGGAATCCAAGAAAAAGGGTTACGTTTTAAATTAATAATACCCCAATCTCCATCACCACTAATTTGACATCCAATTCTACCAATGGCATATCCCAACATCAATACCGGTGCAAAAGCATCTATTAAGTGTACAACAGGTAAATTGATTTTTTTAGCATAGCGGATAATTGCTGCTCCTGCACAAATCAACCCACCATAAAAAGTTAAGCCACTAAAAGACATTAGTGCCCCCATTGGATCCTTTATAAAGTCGCCCCAGTTTTCAAGGTTATGAAAAATTTTTGCCCCCAAAAAACCAAAAACAGCTGCATAAACTAAAATATCACTCACCCTATCTTGAGGCCAGATACGCACAGTTCTTTCTTCAGGCTTATCTAATTTTTGTTTATTTTTTTCATACCATTTAAGTCCTCCAAAAATAAACCCTACCACTAATCCTATCGGCAAATTTCCTCTTGAAGAAAGAATAAAAGATTGTGGATCATTAAGTGCATCAGGAATGATAAAAGCAGCTATAATTTTGTATCCAAAAATAAATCCAAGTAAAAAATTAATGAGTAATTCTAATACGGATGCTGGAGCTCCGAATACTAATTTTTCTTCAGTAAAAGATAATAATCCCTGTTGTTGTTTTCTTTTTAATTCGAGGGTAAGAACCCATGCACTAATGATAAAACAGAGGGCAACAAAAAAG
>JAYUFN010000335.1:0-3722 GCA_043738705.1 Bacteroidota bacterium | reverse complement strand
CTTGTAGTGAAATATTATATCCGAGTATTTGTTTGAGTACCTGTTCGTTTAGTTTGACTGACATTTCTTTGCACTCTACAATAAGCCAGGGAATGGATTTTTTATAAACAACGATATCACATCTTTTTTTTAACTCACCTAGTTTGATTTCTTTTTCGATAGCGATCAGCGAAGCAGGATATTTTTTTATCTGCACTAGATATTGCAAAAAATTTTGCCGAACCCATTCTTCTGGAGTTATCTGCAACCATTGTTTTCTAAACTCGTCAAAGATCCAATCTTTTTCTTCGGATGTTTTGATCCGAAACTTGGGTTCAGGGTATTCAATTTTAATCATATGGTTTGTTTGCTGCCTTGATTTTTAGTAATTTAGACAATTAGATTTTTCAAAGATAATCTTTGACCAAAGACAAAAAATTTGATTTATGAAGACTAAACAGGAAATTGTTGATAATTGGTTGCCTAGATATACAGGTGAATTGTTAGAAAATTTTGGCAAGTATATTCTACTTACCAATTTTAGTAATTATGTTAGCATGTTTGCCAAATGGAATGATGTACAGGTTGTAGGTGCTGACCGACCCATGCAATGTGCAACTGCAAATGGAATAACGATTATTAATTTCGGTATGGGTAGTCCAGGTGCTGCAACTATCATGGATTTATTAACGGCGATTGAGCCAGAGGCAGTGCTTTTTTTAGGTAAGTGTGGCGGACTCAAAAAGCGTAATAAAATTGGCGACCTAATTCTGCCAATTGCTGCAATCAGGGGAGAAGGTACTTCAAATGATTATTTTCCTCCTGAAGTTCCAGCGATGCCTGCATTCGCATTACAGAAAGCCATATCAACCACAATCCGGGATTATCAAGTGGATTATTGGACGGGAACCGTTTATACCACTAACAGAAGGGTATGGGAGCATGATGAGGAATTTAAAGAGTATCTCACAAATGTACGTGCGTATGCAATTGACATGGAAACCGCTACCATTTTTACAGTTGGATTTTATAATAAAATTCCTACAGGAGCATTGTTGTTGGTGAGCGATCAGCCCATGGTGCCGGATGGAGTTAAAACTGAAGCGAGTGATAAAAAAGTTACAGAAGAGTTTGTTGAAAAACACCTCAAGATAGGAATCGATTCATTGATGCAATTGATCAATAATGGTCAAACGGTTCGACATCTGCGTTTCGAAAACTAGTTACAAATTTTTAATCCTTCCAAAGAAATGGGAATAGAATCATTGCAAGGGTAATTACTAAAATGTCAAGTCCTATCAACAAAAATACCATTTGCCACAACCCAGCCTGAACCACTGCAGAAAAAGCTGCAGTAGATATCTTCATGAGTAATAAAAGCTGAGGAATGATAATGGGAAATCCCATGATGGCCATTAAAGCAGATTGTTGCTGTGCTTTTGCAGCGATGGCAGCTAGAAAAGTAAAAACCAAACTCAGACTAATTCCACCTAAGCAGGCAATTCCAAGAAACTGAAGCCCAAATTCAATTGGGTTCCCTAATAATAGCGTAAATATTAATAGGCTGATAATGCTCATCACTAGCATCAATACACTATTAAAAATTAATTTAGAAAGTACAAAGTCGCGCGCACCTGCAATTGAATAAAAATATAACATTCGGCCTCTGCTTTCTGCCAGAAAACTTTTTGCTACAGCGTTTACACAGACAAATAATTGGATTACCCAAAATAATCCATTCCAGACTTTGTCTTCAGGTTGTCCCATAGACAAGTACACCACAAATATGGTAGAAACTACGTAAAGAAATATACCATAAAGCGTGTACTGTTGACGCGTTTCGAGTAGTAACTCTTTTTTTACCAGCGCTAGAATAGGGTTAAAATTTTTCATTTACACATTTTCTGCATCGTGGTTCATAAACGTCTTTCTCTCCTAATAAAACCTGTGGACCTTCGGCAGATTTTCGGTACGAAATGCTAGCAATATTGCCGCACCTAACACAGATTGCGTGTAATTTAGTAATATAATCTGCTATTGCCAGTAAGTTCGGCATTTGGCCAAAAGGTTTGCCTTTATAGTCCATATCTAATCCTGCAACAATTACCCGAATTCCTTTAGCAGCAAGGGTTTCACAAACATACATGATTTGATCGTCGAAAAACTGCGCTTCGTCAATCCCAACCACATCAACCCCTTCGGTAAGTAATAAAATAGTTTGCGAGTTGTCGATTGGGGTAGATTGAATGGTATTCGAATCATGGCTTACTACCTGTGTTTCGTCGTAGCGGGTATCAATTGCGGGCTTGAAAATTTCAACTTTTAGGTTGGCGATCTTGACCCTTTTTAAACGACGAATTAGTTCCTCAGTTTTTCCGCTGAACATGCTTCCGCAAATTACTTCAATCCATCCCCTTCTTTCGCCAGATATATTTGGTTCTATAAACATCTATAAAATAAATTATAAAAAATATCGTTTTATCAATGACTAGCTAGTATTTTAAAACATCAAATGTATTACTTCCAATGGAAAGAGTGGGTATACTGATTGAAAAACTACAATTACAGTTCAGCCAAGAAGCTGAAAGAGATAGTCTGATGATTACTGCACAAATGTTATTGGCAGAGTTACAACAGCATAAAACAGCAGACAGTCCAAAAACTGGGGTATCTGTATTGATGCCTATGAATTTTTCAAATCCTCAGACCGTACCCATGACTGAATCTCCAATAGCCAAATCAGTAACCAGTGGCACAAACCAAAAGAAAGATGAATTAAGTGGCTGGCTTTTTGATATGCATTTAGATTTGCCAGTGATTAAACCTGCCCTTGAAAATCAAATCAACCATTTAGGTGATGACAAGGAAACATTCGAATTGAACGATAGTATAACATCCCATCAAAGTAGTTTGAATGATCATTTAAAATCAGATGAAATAGAAGTGTTGGATGTATTTCAAGAAATACCGATTCGGGATTTGAAAAAGGCAATTGGAATTAACGATAGATACCTTTTTATCAATGAGCTTTTCAGAGGTGATGAAACAATGTATGAACGAAGTCTTAAGACCATTAATGGATTTGATATATTTCCAGAAGCCCAATACTGGATTCAAAGAGAACTGAAGGTAAAACTTGGATGGAACGATCATTCTGAAACAGTAGACCACTTTTATCAAATAGTCAAAAGGCGGTTTGCTTGAATATAGTCTATAACTTTTGTGGTTGCACCTGCTTTTGAGTATACATATTCTTTGGAAGCTTTTGCAGCAGATTCATAAAGAAAATCAGTTGTATCAAATAATTGATTTAACACTTCTTCCATCTCAAGCGCGTTCTCTACACTAATGCATCCACCATTTTCAACAAGGTCTACTGCCTCTACATATTTTTCGAAAACAGGACCAATAATTACAGGCTTGCCATAAACTGCAGCTTCTAAAACATTGTGTACACCATCTCCACCAAATCCACCACCTACCAAGCAGATCGTACCGTAATAATAAAGTCTGGTTAGCGTGCCATAATTATTAATAATTAAAACCTGTAGATCTGATGGAATAGTTATGCCTTCTGCAATCGCATTTTCATAGTCTGAATAAAGCATGGAACGTTTGTATAAACTCTTACATTCTCTTAATCGCTCTTCTGAGATCTCGTGCGGAGCTATAATACATTTGATAGAAGGGTGTTGATTAATATAATGATCTAGCGCTTCATCGTCCTCTGTCCAAGTACTTCC
>JAYUFN010000334.1:0-3724 GCA_043738705.1 Bacteroidota bacterium | reverse complement strand
AAACAAATGAATATATTATTATTAGGAGCTGGCGGAAGAGAGCACGCATTGGCATGGAAAATGAGTCAGAGCCACCATTGTGACCAACTTTTTATTGCACCTGGAAATGCTGGCACCTCACAATTCGGAACAAATATTCCGTTTTCTGTTAACGATTTTGAAGCAGCAAAAGCATGCTGTCTCGAACAAAAAATTGGTATGCTAGTGGTAGGGCCTGAGGATCCACTAGTAAATGGTATTTACGATTTTTTTCGGAACGACCCTTTATTGCAACATATTATTATTGTTGCACCTTCCGCAGCTGCGGCACAATTGGAAGGCAGTAAAGCTTTCAGCAAAAAATTCATGCAGCGCCATCGCATCCCTACTGCAGCTTATGCAGAGTTTACTGCAGAAAATTTTGAGGAGGGAAAAAAATATATTGCATCACATAGCCTACCAGTGGTACTAAAAGCAGATGGATTAGCAGCTGGGAAAGGAGTGATTATTGCGATGAGTATTAAAGATGCTTTAAAGAATTTCGAAGAAATGATCGTTCATCGCCAGTTTGGTGATGCAAGCAGCAAAGTGGTGGTGGAAGAGTTTTTGACAGGGATTGAAGTGAGCGTTTTTGTATTGACAGATGGTGTTGATTACCAAATTATAGGGCACGCAAAAGATTATAAAAGAATTGGCGAAGGCGATACGGGCTTAAATACTGGAGGAATGGGTTGTGTAAGCCCGGTTCCCTTCATGGACTTATCATTTATGCAAAAAGTAAACGACCGGATTATTCGGCCAACTGTTGCTGGACTGGCTAAGGAAGGGCTTAATTATCACGGGTTTATCTTTTTCGGGTTGATGAATATGAACGGGGAACCATGGGTGATTGAATATAATTGCAGGATGGGAGATCCGGAAACAGAAGTTGTGATGCTGAGATTACAAACAGATCTAGTAAGCCTTTTTGCTGCTATGGATAATGGTACTTTGGCAGATGTGAATATCAATTTTGATAATAGAAGTTGTGCTACTGTAATGGCAGTAAGTGGCGGATACCCCGGAGACTACGAAAAAAATAAACCGATTTCGGGCCTTGAAACTCCTACAGATAAAGACACAATTGTGTTTCATGCAGGCACTAAATCAACCGAAAATGGCGTTTTAACAAATGGTGGCAGGGTTTTAGCAGTAAGCGCTTATGGGGATACATTAAGTGAAGCGGTTAATAAATCCAGACAAGCATTGGATCAAATTAACTTTGAGGGCATGTATTACAGGCGAGATATCGGATATGAATTTCAGTAAGTTTGTAATACATTCTGAATCTGTTATTAATATTCAAACCCTTGAAAAATCAATGATTAAGCCTTTGTTAGTTTCATTTATTTAAGACACCTTTGCAAGCATTCATTCACACATTCGAACTTTTTTTATACAATGGGATTGTTTAATTTTTTTACTCAAGAGATTGCAATTGATCTCGGTACAGCAAATACCTTGATCATACACAATGACGAAGTGGTGGTAAATGAGCCATCCATTATAGCGTTAAATCGTAATAACCCGAAAGAGGTTTTAGCAGTCGGGAAAAGAGCCCTTTTGATGCACGAAAAAACGCACGAAAGTATTCGAACAGTTCGTCCGCTGAAAGATGGTGTAATTGCCGACTTTAACGCTGCCGAGCTGATGATCAGGGAATTTATTAAAATGATTTATTCTAAAAAACCATTATTTCCACCAAGCTGGAGAATGGTAATTTGTATTCCTTCTTCAATTACTGAAGTCGAAAAGCGTGCCGTTCGCGATAGTGCAGAACAGGCAGGTGCTAAAGAAGTATATATGATTCACGAACCAATGGCGGCGGCGCTCGGTATTGGTATTGATGTGGAAGAGCCTGTTGGAAATATGATTATTGATATTGGTGGGGGCACTACTGGCATTACAGTAATTGCACTTGCTGGTATTGTTTGCGACCAAAGTATTCGTATTGCAGGGGATGAGTTTACTGCAGATATAATGGAAGCATTACGTCGTTATCACAGTTTACTGATTGGTGAGCGAACTGCAGAACAAATTAAAATTACTGTTGGTGCAGCAATGAAAGATTTGGATAATCCACCAGATGATATGCCAGTGAATGGTAGAGATCTTGTAACTGGCATCCCAAAACAGATCATGGTAAGCTATCAGGAAATTGCGGAAGCACTCGATAAAAGTATTTTCAAAATTGAAGAAGCTATCTTGAAAGCCTTAGAAACAACTCCTCCTGAATTGGCTGGAGATATTTACCGCAGAGGCTTATACCTTACAGGTGGTGGGGCATTATTACGCGGACTTGACAAACGTTTAAGCGCTAAAATTAAATTGCCTGTTCATATTGCTGACGACCCACTGAAGAGTGTGGTTCGCGGTACTGGACTTGCATTAAAAAATTATCAGCGTTTTCCTTTCATCATGAGATGATATTTGCGGAAAGTAATTCTTGAAAGGATTTATACGTTTAATGTTGCATTGCTAACAGGAGTTTGAATTAAGATTTGAAAAACATTTTTCTATTCATACAACGCAATTTTACGTTCCTCAGCTTCCTGCTGTTGGAAATTGCATGTATTGTTTTATTAAGCAATAGCAGCAAAACACATCAGGTGTTTTTTACATCCGCTTCTAATGAACTTACAGGTAGATTCGATAATCAATATAATAACTGGAGATATTATTTTAGTCTCAAAGAAACTAATCAGTTATTAGTTGAAGAGAATGTAAGACTAAGAAATTTATTGCCCGAAAATTTTCAGGCTACAGATAGCAGTAAGAAAACCAAGATCGATTCTTTGGTAAGAGACAGTCTCGGAAAAATTAGAAAATACAGTTTGTTATCAGCTAAAGTAATTGGCAATACGGTTACCTTGCAGACAAATTTCCTTACTCTGGAAAGAGGGAGTTTACAAGGCGTTAAAAAAGGGATGGCTGTTATTAGTTCCTCTGGAATTGTAGGTGTGGTTGTGGCAGTAAGTGAAAACAATTCCAGGGTGATGAGTTTATTACACCGAAACAGCAGGGTTAGCGCAATGTTGAAGAAAGACAATAACTCTGGTAGCATTGAATGGGATGGCGCCGACCCATCATACCTGATTTTGAAAAATATTCCCAAAAGTTCTAAGGTAGTTAAAGGCGATACAGTGCTTACTAGTACTTATTCTGCAAACTTTCCTTCACATCTTTTAATTGGCACTATAAATAGTGTAGTAGAGGATCCTTCAAGCAATTTCTATACCCTAAAAGTAAAAACGTCAACTAACTTTTTTTCCATTCAGTATGTTTACTTAGTTGAAAATTCTAGGTATGCCGAACAGATAGCTATTGAATCAACACTAGAAAAAAATTAATGAGCAACTTAATAAAAAATATATTCCGTTTTATGTTGTTTATTTTTTTTCAGGTATTTATCTTGAATGAAGTGCCTCCTTTGCATCAATTCATTGTACCCTATATTTATTTTCTGTTCATACTCTGGCTTCCTTTCAACATCAATCGATTTGCATTATTGATCATCGCTTTTATTTTTGGAACCATATTGGATTATTTTACGGGAACTGGCGGATTACACGCTGCGCCTTGCGTGTTGATTGCTTATCTACGTCCCTACTTATTAAACTTGTTGATACCGCAGGATACCACCGAAAATAGTTACCTAGAACCAAGCATTAAAAGTATGGGCTGGGCTCCATATAGTGTATATGTA
>JAYUFN010000333.1:0-3734 GCA_043738705.1 Bacteroidota bacterium | reverse complement strand
AAATGGCAATGATAGCCAATATGATGGAACTGAAAATAATTAGTCCCTTTGTAGTAGGTTGATTTGATTCCATAATGGCAACATTTTATATTAGGTGTTCAATTATTTCGATATTTTTCGGCATCAATTTTTAGAATTGCATTCTTTTAAACTTTACTAGCTGTCACATTGCAACTATGCCCATTATGTCTATCATCTTTGCTATTCAAAATTTCACATTGTTGATGAGTAAGAGTAGTTTTGAGCGTTATTAAAATTGCTTATCAAAAAGCTAAAAGTTAGGATTGCTACCCTTTTCTGTTCAAGGAATAGTTTATTTTAAGTAATATTAATTAAAATATTAAACAGGATGGCAAAATATAGTATGATTATCTTGTTTTGCCTTTATTTGGTAAAAGGGCAATCCCAAAAAAACACTTCTTCTGATAACTCACTTCAAAATAGTTTGGATTCAGTTGTTCATCAATCTGTTTTGCCTTTTATTGGCCAGCCTGCAAAAGTGGGAATCTCAATTGGGATTTATAGATTGGGTGAAATTACCACATATAACTATGGAACTACTCAATTAGAGAAACAAGAATTACCCACGAACAGAACACTATATGAGATTGGGTCTATTTCTAAAACATTTATGGGAACCTTGTTAGCAAAAGCGGTGAAGGATGAGAAGTTGAAAATGAATAATGATATACGCATGTATCTGGAGGGTAGTTATCCCAATTTAGAATATAAGGGAACTCCTATCCGATTATTTCAGTTGGTGAGTCATATTTCTGGACTTCCATTTTTCATGCCCGATAGTCCAACTCTTTTTAAGAACCCGAATTACGACAGTTTACCATTTGTGATTTCACGGATCCAGCAAAATTATTCGAAACAACAATTTTTAGAAGACTTGCACAAAGTGACATTGGATACTGTTCCCGGGTATCAGTTTCATTATAGTAATGCAGGTGCTCAGCTGTTGAAATATATTTTAGAGAAAGTATACAATAAACCTTTTGATAAAATTTTAGAAATAAATATTTGCCGGCCATTGGCGATGGGTAATACCAATGTTATTTTTACTAAAAATAATCCTAGGCTTTTAGCAAAAGGGTATAACGAAAAAGGAATTCTGATGCCTTTTAATCCACCCATGCTTGATGCGGCAGGTGGCATTTATTCGAATGTAACTGATATGCTGTACTATTTAAAGTTTCATTTAAACGAATTGGATGAAGTAGTAACCTTATCCCATATGGTCACAAGCGGGAAAATAAATGACTATGCTGTTGGTTTAAATTGGCAAATGAAGTTGAATCAGCATAAGCAAAAAATGATCTGGCAAAGCGGCGGCACATTTGGCTTTTCTAGTTATTGTATTGTCTATCCAGAATTAAATATTGGAATCGTTTTATTAACCAACGAATCAGACCGGACAGCACAAGGTGAGTTAGAGGAAATTGCGGATAAGATTTATGGTAAAATTGCAAAATAGAAATGCATTATTATTTTATTTTGCCTTCTTCATCTGCTAAATGCTGTAAAAAATAGCAATACACCTGTTGCCCTTTTCTAAAACTAGACAACCGAAAAAATTCATTTGATGCATGCCATTTTTCATCCGGCAATTCAAAACCTAATGAGTATGCATATACACCTAAAGTTTCTTTAAAAGAGAGCATGGCACCACCACTTCCACCAGTTGCCATTTGCAAAGGCTGTTTGCCATATACAGTAGTTAAAGCGTCTGCCACATATTGATATCCTTTTGTATCAGTTGGATACTGCATCGGACTCGCGTACCCGGGTTTGTATTTAAAAGAAACTGAAGCGCCAACCGGACAATGCTTATTGATATGTTTAACTATTAAATCAACAATCTCTTGCCCTTTTTGATTGTTCACTAAACGACAAGTGATCCTGGCCATGGCATGACTCGGAATAATATTCGAATGCCCTTCAGCAGCAGTATAGCCTCCTTGCATTCCAATGATTTCTAAAGTTGGACGATACCAAATTCTTTCCTGAGCTGAATAGCTAGTGTCACCAACTTCTGCAGTAGTGCCTAAAATTTTCATATCAGTTGCAGGATCATACTTAATGCGTTTCATCATTTCTTTTTGAGCATCTGAAATGGGTAATACATTGTCATAAAAACCCTCTACGGCTATATTGCCTTTATTATCATAGAGCGAACTTATGATCTGAGACATTGCTAAAACTGCATTTGGTGTTTTACCCCCAAATTGTCCGGAATGTGCATCAGTATTGGCAGTCTTTACAGTAAACTCTAATTGTGCTGCACCACGCAAGCTCAAGGTAATGGCAGGATCTGTTTCGCTATCTTGAATATCATCAGCCGTTACTGCAAAATCTGTTTTTAAAAGTTCTTTATTGTTTTCTAAGAATTTTTTGAAATTCGGACTGCCAATTTCTTCCTCACCTTCAAATAAGAACTTTACATTCACTGGTAATTTACCATCAGTTTTCAACATCGCTTCAATCGCACAAATAGCAGTGATCACACCGCTCTTGTCGTCACTTGCACCCCTGCCATAAATTCTGCCATTTTTAATGACAGGAGTAAATGGCGGATTATCCCATTCAGATTCATTGACGGGTTGTACGTCATAATGACCATAAATTAATACGGTGGGTTTGCCTGGTGCTTTATTCCAATTTGCATATACCACAGGGTTTCCATCGGTTGCTAATTGTTTTGCATTACTGATGCCGATACTATTTAATTTGTTGACAATCCATGCGGCAGTTTTTACAATGTCAGGTTTGTTGGCTGGAATGGAAGAAATACTTGGAATAGAAACCAGCTCTAAAAATTCTTTCAAATGCTGATCGTTATTTTCATCGATATATTTTTCGTAAGAAACAATTGAGGCCCTTGAAGATTCCTGATTTGTTTTTTTTGAAATAGGCTTTTGTGCAGTAGCATTAATAAATGCACAAAGCAACAAACCCATAATCATGGGGAATGCTATTTTTTTTAAGTAATTCATGGTATTATTTATCTCTATCGATTAAAAACTTATAAACTAAGACACTCAGGGGTGTTGCAATTCCTGCGAAAGTAAAACCAATAGCCAGATTATATAATTTAAATTTTCGTGAGGCAATTTGACTGGTAATGATGGCCTGTTTAGCTAAATCGCGTTCATAATTTTCATTCTCAGAAATGCAGCCATAATTTGAAGAGATCTTTTCGAGTAAGTCTGTATCTGTCATATGAGCAACAGTTGCAAAGTATAACAGGTTATCGTTTTTTGTTAAATTAATATTGTATGACTTGTTCTTCACTTTTGCTATCAAGGCAGAAAAGCCGATCAAAATGGAAATACCCAAAAACAGTATGGCGAAGCAAGCATAATAACAGATATAAAAATTTGAGGTAAAATGGCAAGCGAAGGCCAATCCAATAATTGCTGCCACATTAAAAGAGATCAATGTAGTATTTTTCGCTTCGCCAAATTGCACCATACCAAATGCATGTTGGTATAATTTTTCCAGTAATGTGGATCTTGTCATAAAATTTGTGTGGGTCAAAAATTTTGTACAATACAATATACTGAAGTTTCTAATAAATAAATGGCGTTTAATTTAGTTTTAATAATGGGGTCATCAGCTATTTTGAACGATCATAAAATAGATAGGCATACCAATGGTGATGTTGATGGGAAAAGTTACTGCCAGTGCCATGGGTAAGAAGAGGCCTGGATTAGCTTTTGGTACCGATA
>JAYUFN010000332.1:0-3747 GCA_043738705.1 Bacteroidota bacterium | reverse complement strand
ATATTGTATTCTATCCGAATCTGATCCTTCCCTAGTGGATATACTTCCCAAGTGGCATGTGAGTATGGCACCCGCTGCAAACCTTCCAATATGGGGAGTATATTATTGATCGTATTTGCATTCACTGTAATTTTTTTACTTATTACATCCTGTGTTATTTGTAGGTCGATAACCATATCTCGGTTACTCATGGGCCATGGCAAAACTGCTTCAGCATAATAATACAGATGATTTGCAGCCAATGTTTTTATTGTCTTTGAAGATTTAGTGGCAATTACCCATTCTGGTTGCAAACTTGGTTGCAATATAATTGAAGCTAAACTCGATAAGCGGCCATTCATAATGCAACTTACCCTTACTATTTTAAATTTGGAATCTGCTACTTTACTTGTATAAACTTTTATCCCTTCTTTATCTCTTTTCAATACCCACTCTGTCTGACAAAATCCTGATGAATAAGAACCTAATATGAACGCTATGAATGGTATGAATCGTGTCAGGTAACTATGCAAAATATTGATTTTATCTTTTAGCGTACCAAAATAAGGAATAGTTATTAACATAAAAAATTAGATCAATAAAATTGATTTTAATTATTTGTACAAATTAAAAGTCGCCACTTTTTTTTGAAAAATAAATTTACCCGATTCGTACATTCTCACAAAATCAGCTTCAGAATTATGATGTGGAGTTGGGATAAAATGGCTGTAAGATGGGGAATATTGACGTGGAGGTCGGCCTCCTACCAATCCACCATCACGCCACACTAAAACATATGATATCTTATGTTTTATCATTGCTTTTAGAAAGCAATTGGTCCACCAAGTTGCGTAAGGAATTTTCTCGTACCCTGTTTCTGCAAAAGCAGGAATCTTATTTTTGAGACTTGCCATTTCTTCAAGCATGGTTAGCTGTTGATCAACATTCAGTGTATAAATATCATCCTTCGAAGCATCGCCATACTGGTAGTCATCGAAACTTAAGATGTCAATAATGTCATCTCCTGGATAGCGTTCTAAAAAAGCATCTTGCGTTTTGAATCCTGAAGTATTATAAACATAAAGAAGGTTATGCAATTGTTTTTTGTCGCGGAAATAAGTAATTGTGTACCGTAAGAGATCTTTGATTTGCTGTTCGTTACACCTATTTTTCCCCCACCAAAACCAATCGCCTGTTAACTCATGATATGGTCTGAAGATAACAGGAATTAATTCTCCATTCTTATCCCTCAAGCTATTTATAAAAAAAGCTACTTTATCCATCCATGTTCTATAAAGATCATAACTGGATCCTCCTTGTAACAGTTCTCTTACAATACCTTTTGAGGTATCCCAAGCAGATTTACCATTTACTGGATTATTCAGATGCCAGCTGATTGTGATAACGCCACCTCTGGCGTACCCATCTTGAATATAGCGTCGCATATTATCAAATGAAACACTATCGAGGTTGTAAGGGGAGTCTTGTTCGATATGTCCTAAATCCCACCCATAAACTGCAGGATAATCCCCAATGATATCTTTAACACTACTTCTTCCGGAATCACCAAACCAACCAACCCCATAAGCAAGATCGTCCTGATGCCCGAAAAGAATTCCTCTATTAATTGTCTTTTTTAAATTTTGGTATAATTTTATTGTTGCACTTGTTGCATTTCGGTCGGTTGGCATGTTAGACTGTGCCCTAATAAAAAGCCAGCAACAAGATGCTAGCAAACTGAGAAGGATCGATTTTTGCTTCATCCCAGCAAGTTCGTGAAAAGAAAAAGAATTACAATTAATCTTTATACTATAAATCAAATCTTTCAATAAGCATTTGGGAATGTAGTAGCTCTTTATAAAAAAACAGGTTTTAATATCTCTAAAAAATATTTGCCTCATTTTTTATTTCCTCTTTGCCTTCTCCCAAAGTACAGACTGGCTAGCAGACATATATCGTATAATTCCAGCGAAAACTGCATAATTCATCATACAGAAATAGTAGGGAATAAAAAATATTTTCACTTTAATAGATCTCGACTGCATCACCCATCCTAATAATGCAAATCCATAAAATAAAGACTGCCCAAACAAAATAAGCTGATATTTCCAGTCGCCATCGTAATTCAAAACAATCACCCAATTAAGCATAAAGCTAAGAATCATCAAAAAGGGAGTAATTGTCCATCTAAGTATACGGTGGCTCAGGTATTGGAAACCTAGTACTGGATGCGCAAAAGGGTTGAGCAATGCGGTTAATCGTAAAAAGGATTGGATTCCACCAGCTGCGATACGAACTTTTCTTTTAAGCTCTTCTTTAGTGTTTGCTGAAGCAGACTCAGTAGCATAAGCATCGGGTTCATACACGATACGATATCCTTTTTCTGCAATTAGCATAGAAATCATAAAATCATCCAACAATGTGTCTTCTTCAACAGGGATATAGAGTGCCGTTTTTATGCTAAATAATTCCCCTGCAGCGCCAACAACAGAAAATAACTCTGAGTCCCATGATTTCAATTTTGATTCATACCTCCAATAAAACCCTTCCCCTGCGGTAGCATCAGCATTCTCATCAATCAGAACACGTTTTTCACCAGCAACAGCTCCAACAGCTGGGTCTTGATAATGTCTGCAAATATTGACAAGTGCCTTTTTATTCAATAAAGTATTTGCATCTGTAAATACCGATATTTCAGAATCAACCTCCAACATTGCACGATGAACAGCCACTATTTTACCAGACCTTTCTGGTTGATGCATTAATTGTATTTCGGGATATTGCGCGATGATAGTGGGAGTCGCATCTGTAGAACCATCCGTAATAAATATAAAATGTACTTTCCCAATTGGATATTCGAGTTCAAGGGTATTCCTGATTTTCTCTTCAATGCAATACGCTTCATTATAGGCTGCTACGATCATTGTAACAGTTGGCAAATCATAGTTTGGATCCAATACTTTCTTTTTTCGGAAAACGCGGAGTAATTTTATAATCAGAAACAAAACAAATCCGTAACCTACATAAGTATAAATAATAATAAAAAGGCTTACCCAAAATATGATTTGCATATATCTATTAATTTAAAACTTGTATCCCAATTTTTTGCTGTCTACCCTATTGGTTAGATTCCACCAAATTGCACTTAAAAGAACAGGTATAAATTCTGTATGCCCTTCTTTAACATAGCTTAATATATTTCTTGGGGTTACTAAAAAAATAAAATGGCAGTAAAACACAAGGCGTTGAAAAAAGCTTCCATTTCTTCTAATAAATAGGATCCTGTTACGGTTCATGAAAAATTCTTTTAATGCACTTTTATGCCCCACTGAAACAGATTCTTTATGATAGATAAGTGCCTGCATGTTTACTCTAATTTCAAAACCCGCTTTTTTTATCCTCGCACCCCAATCCATTTCTTCGTAATACAAAAAATAGTTTTCAAACATTAATCCAACTTTATCTATCGCTTCTTTTGAAATCATCATTGCAGCCCCATGGCCAAATCCTGTAAAGCCAGTCAAATTATCGTATTGCCCTTTATCTTTTTCAAACTGACCAACACAATAGTTACGAGCAGTATAGTAATTCATTTCTGTATAGCCAGCATATTGTAAAGTATGAGGTTGTTGAAAGTATCTGATTTTAGGAGAGATCATACCCGTATTGGGGAATTCCGTAAAGCTATCAACTAACTTTTTCATTAACCCCTGAGTAAATTCTGTATCATTATTAACTAGAAAAAAAAGATCGCCTTTTGCTTTTGAG
>JAYUFN010000331.1:0-1263 GCA_043738705.1 Bacteroidota bacterium | reverse complement strand
TACACTAATACCGCACCAACCAATGGGTTTGGAGCCACAGAACCTAACCCAAGAAGGGCCAAATCCAGGCAGCGTTGCATATAAGTTCTTATATTATTCATATTGGGTAGTCAACAAAAATAACCAAATGGCATTAACATTGCAGCATGTTGATCGAAATAGCATACCAACAACTGGCACAGAATTTAGAATCTCTTTATGAAAAGCGCGAAGCAGCGAATATTGCTAATTGGGTAATTGAAAAAATTACTGGGCTCAAGAGAGTAGATCGGATTATTCAGAAAACTAGATTACTTAGTTCCGTAGAATCAGTGGAACTCAATCGAAAATCTGCCATGCTTTTGAATTCAATGCCAGTACAATATGTGTTGGAAGAAGCTTGGTTTGCTGGGATGCCCTTCTTCGTAAATAAGAGTGTCTTGATTCCTAGACCCGAAACAGAGGAATTGATCGAATGGGTTATCACAGAAAATAATCAGAAAGTATTTAAACAAATTCTTGATATTGGAACAGGAAGTGGATGTATCCCCATTGCCCTTAAAAAGCAACTTCCTGATACCAGTATTCTCTCAATAGATATTAGCAAAGAAGCGCTTCTGGTAGCAGAAAAGAATACTTTTCAGTTACATGTTTCCATTGATTTCAAATTAATTAATTTTTTAAATGAATCAAACTGGAAGGATCTTCCAATAGTTGATTGCATCGTTAGCAATCCTCCTTACATTAAATTATCTGAAAAAGAAAACATGTCGAAAAACGTGTTAGATTTCGAGCCGCCCCTAGCACTGTTTGTGACTGATGAAGATCCATTACTATTTTATAGAAAAATTGCACTCTTCGGCAAATCGCATTTAATTGAAGGGGGACTTGTGTTTATAGAAATCAATGAAGAATTAGGGGGAGACGTAATTAGTCTTTACCATCAACATGGTTATCGAACTACGCTTAAAAAAGACATGATGGGTAAAGACCGAATGATAATGGCAGAAAGGCGCTAGTGATTATTTTACTCCATTGTTATCAACAGCCATCACTGGTGTTGCTCCAAGTTTCTTAATGATCTGCATTAGCTTGATAGAGGTTCCTAAATGCGAGCTGCTATCGCCATTAATTACTACAGAAGGCTTATCGGTTTCTTTAGCCAGAAATAGTTTTAATTCCGGCTCTAATTCAGCCATCGTTATTTTTTTAGAGCCTAGGTATATTTGTTGGTCTTTATCAACCGTAATCACCACTGTTTGCTTCGATTTTGTATCACTTTTT
>JAYUFN010000330.1:0-3778 GCA_043738705.1 Bacteroidota bacterium | reverse complement strand
GTTCGACTGGGTTGAATGCTGTAATAAGTGAATAGTCTGTGGATTGAACAAGTGGAACTCTCCCTTTCTTTTCCATTGATATTGACCACCCACTGGTAAACGATCAACGGGTATATCTTTTCTACTAAATGCAAATAAATGTTTAGTAAGTGTTTCTTTAGCTATTTCATCCAATCCCATTCCTTCAATTCTGGAAGTAGCTCCTGTAAAATAGGCATCAACTACTTCTTTATTCAATCCGATAATCTCAAAAATTTGAGCTCCCTGATAAGATTGTAAAGTAGATATTCCCATTTTTGAAAAGACTTTTAATAGTCCTTCGTTAACGGCTTTTACATAATTTTTCTTGAGGTAATCCACCTCCAGATCAGAGACTAATCTGCCGCTGATTTTCATGTCGCGAATAGAAGAGATGGCGAGATATGGATTGATTGCTGTTGCGCCAAAACCTATCAGGCAAGCAAAGTGGTGGACTTCCCAAACATCACCAGCTTCTACAATGATGCCTACTTGTCCTCGTAATCCTTTTCTGATCAGGTGATGATGAACTGCTGAAGTGGCAAGTAATGAAGGGATCGGAGCGTGATCAGAATCAATTGCTCTATCTGTTAAAATAATTACTTCGAATCCATCTTCAACCGCGTCAACTGCATATCTGCATAAGCGATCCAACCCTTTTTTTAATGAGCCCGGATTACCATCTGCTCTAAAATAAGTCTGAAGTGTTTTGGCCTGAAACACGCCTGTATCAATACTTCTAATCTTTTCAAGTTCATAGCTATTTAATACTGGCTGTTGCAAAGCTACTACGTGGCATGCTAGTGGGTCTTCCACCAATAAGTTCCCTGTACTACCTGCAAAAGTTGCAAGCGACATGACCATTCTTTCTCTGATTGGATCGATGGGAGGGTTGGTGACCTGTGCAAACAACTGTTTAAAATAATTACTTAAATGTTGTGGTTCGTCGCTCAGTACCGCAAGTGGGGTATCTGTACCCATTGAACCAATCGGTTCTTTGCCGTCGATTGCCATTGGTGAAATGATATTATCCAGATCTTCGGAAGAGTAACCAAACCCTTTTTGATATTTGAAAATTTGATCCACTTCTAGGTGGGTGAACATTACTCGTGGTTCAGGTAATTCTTCCAGACGGATCTTATATTTATTCAACCATTCTGCATAAGGTTTGCGAGAGCAGATATCTGCTTTTAATTCATCATCGCTGATGATGCGGCCCTGTTCCATATCCACTACAAACATCCTACCGGGTTGTAATCTACCTTTTTCAATAATTGTAGAAGGATCGATTGGTAAAACTCCTGTTTCAGAGGCCATAATAACGCGGTCATCATTTGTAACACAATAACGAGAAGGTCTTAATCCATTTCTGTCGAGTGTGGCACCAATAATTTTACCATCCGTAAATGAGATAGAAGCGGGGCCATCCCATGGCTCCATCATACATGCGTGGAATTCATAGAAGGCTTTTTTAGCGGCTTCCATATCCTGATTGCCATCCCATGCTTCAGGAATCAACATCATCATCACATGCGGCAAAGAGCGCCCTGTTAATGTAAGCAATTCGATCATATTATCGAGACTAGCAGAATCACTTTGTCCGTTAGTAACAATCGGTAATAACATGTCCATTTCTTCTTTGCTAAAGAATGGAGAGGTGAAACCTTTTTCGCTGGTACGTAACCAGTTTAAGTTTCCTTGTAAAGTATTGATCTCACCATTGTGCGCAATATAGCGGAATGGCTGTGCAAGTTTCCAAGAAGGAAAAGTGTTTGTTGCAAAACGTGAGTGTACTAAACCAAACGCAGATACAACACGCTTGTCGCTTAGGTCAGGGAAGTACCCACGAACCTGTAAGCTGGTTAACTGACCTTTATACACAATTGTTTTGTAAGAGAGTGATGACAGGTAGAATCCTACTTCATCTTTTGTTACGGTATTCTGTATGGTGTGTGTAGCATAATTACGCAATACAAAGAGTTTACGTTCAAATGCTTCAGGGTCTGTGATATGGTCAGGAGAAGCGATGAAAACCTGTTCCATACAGGGTTCTACGGATAGAGCAGTAGGGCCGATATCTGTTCTGTTTACTGGTACTTTACGATATCCGAGAATTTCCAGACCTAGTTTTTCGGCAGCGCGATTAAAGATATCGCGGCACTCTTCACGAACCCTGATTTCTTTAGAGAAGAATAAAAATCCAACACCGTATTTGCCGTAGGCTGGTAAATGAATGCCCAGATTGATGCATTCATCAAAGAAAAATTCATGCGGCATCTGCAGCATAATACCCGCGCCGTCGCCTGTATTGTTTTCACAACCGCAAGCTCCACGATGTTCCATATTTTCCAATACCGTTAAAGCATCAGAAATGTTTTGATGACTCTTATTACCTTTGATATTCGCTACAAAACCTATACCACAGGCGTCATGTTCAAACGAAGGATCGTATAATCCTTGATTGGTTGTTGTCTCAAGCATACGCAACCGAATTATTAATATTCAGGAAATATAATGGTGGGCAATCGATAGTGGCAATTTACAACATAAATCGCAATTTTGACTACAATAAATGCAAACTAACAGGTAATAGTTGAATTTGTCTAATCATATCATCTATTTGTTAGATAAATTCTAATTAACTAGCTTGATATAGTATGATTTGGAGAATTTGGGAATTACTACAGTAGCTTTTTTGAAAATCCCAAATACGGTACTGCCGCTACCAGAAAGGGATGCATATATAGCGCCTGAACTGTATAAGAGGTCAATAATAAGGCCAATTTCGGGGTGTTTATCTACCACCGGTTTTTGAAAGTCGTTGATGAGATGGTCCTTCCATTTGATCACTGGTTCTTGTATAATTTTTTCGATGGGGGAATTAGGAACGGCCGGAATGATTTTCGAAAAAGCCCAAGCGGTACAAATATGGATATTAGGATTCACCATGAGGAACTGATAGTTGGATAGGTTGAGGGCTATTTCTGTTAATATTTCTCCACGCCCTTTTCCTATACAAGCTTTATTGAGCATAAAAAAAGGGCAGTCGCTTCCTAATTCTAATGCGTAGTTAATTAATTCCAATTGACTCAATCCAAGTTGGTATTTATTATTGAGTAACTGAAGTGTAAAAGCACCGTCTGCACTTCCTCCACCAAGACCTGCCCCAATTGGAATATTTTTATGAAGGTGCATTTTAATAGAAGGAATCTGAGAGAATTTCGACTTCAATAAATAATATGCTTTTACACATAGATTAGAGTTGATATCGCCAGTTACAGAAATACCAGATGTTGAATATTGTATTTGTTCTGATAAAATTTTGTCGGTATTCGTAATAATTTCTACTGTGTCGTTTATAGCGATCGGGTAAAAAACTGTTTCGAGATCGTGGTAGCCATCTTCCCTTTTAAGGATAATGTTCAAGCCAAGGTTGATTTTACAATTTGGAAAAACTACCATGATAGGAGTGGAACTTATTTTCTTTTATTGATCTCATCCCGGATCGAAATAGCGCGTATATAGTCTTCTTGTTCTAACACTTCATTTAAAAGTACGTGCAATGCTTCAATATTTAGCGAACTAAGATCTTCCCGATCGCTTTGCATTTCTTCATTACCAAGAGATTCTTTTTTATCTTTTTTACCCGAATTGTCTTCCATTAAAATACCTGCATTTTCAAGAATATGTTCGAAGGTATAAATAGGGCATCCGAAACGAACTGCAAGTGCAAGTGCATCGCTAGTTCTGCTATCAATTT
>JAYUFN010000329.1:0-27177 GCA_043738705.1 Bacteroidota bacterium | reverse complement strand
ATCATATTGAAATGACAAATACAGATGGAAAAGATTATCCCACTGGCACCACATATCAGCCAGCAGAGCATATTTTACCTTTAACACTTAAAGATCTTTTGGAACTTAACAAAGCTTTACAAGTAGCAGGAGACATTCCCAAATATGAAATCCATAAGAACTTTATTATTTATCCCAAATAATAATCAAATTGACGAGAAGAACAACGACCCATTATCAGAAGAAGATATTTGGATACCTATAAAACCAAAATGAGGATAAATTCTGCCAACACTTCCTGCAATTTTGCACGACGTTCAGCCCTTTAATTTTCTGATTGTCACATACTCAATCATCGCATTGTAGTTGCATCTTTCGAGGAAAAGGGGAGCATTGAAAATAAAAGGGTTACAGAAATGTAGCCCTTTTTTATTTTTTAGATACATCACATTTACGTCACAAGGCTGCTTTTACTCTCTATTTCTAGGCTTTTACTTACGATACAAAAAGTAACTTATATTGATACATAAACAGATACAGTTAATTAGAAAATTAATCGGCTAGTGATTTTACCATGATGTTTTTAAAGTAAACAATACTTTTTGGATCATGCCCCTGTAATGCAAAAGTGCCACTTGAAATGATACGGAGTGAATCATCTGGATCTCTTTGCATTTTTACATTTTCTGGTTCTGTATAATCTACTACGATTTTATCGTTCAACTTTATGATTACCCTTTTCCCCTCTACTTTAATATATTCTGTAAACCATACATTATCAGGAATATATTGTTCTTTAACATCCATAATACCGTAGAGACTCCCTGTTCTGCGCCAATCGGTATGTGAATTATTTACTTGTACTTCATACCCTTTTGAAGGCCAACCACCTTGTTGAAAATTGGTATGAAAATAGATTCCCGAATTAGCACCCGGCATAGTTTTTACTTCTGCTTTAAATTCAAAATTTTTAAAACTATGTTTATTTACATTTCCTTCATAAAAAAGATGTGCCGTTTTTCCATGTACAATAATCATCCCACTATCTACAGAAAATGTTTCAGCATTATCCCCTACTTTCCAGCCATCTAACGACTTGCCATCAAATAAAGAAATCCATTCGCTCTTAACAATTTCTTGCTTAGGGCTGAAAGCCATAATACAAAAAAGGCTTAAAGAATAAACTGCAATCTTTTTCATGAAATTGATTTAATAAAAATAATAGTGGTGTTAGTTTACGTGTTCGGTTTTATAATGTTCCAGCAATTCGTCGCCGCCAAAATCGTGTTTTAGGTCGCGTATTACAGAATGTACATGGTTGGCATTATTTTGTGTGTTATCATATTCTATTAAAATAGTTGGCCCCTGAACGCGATAATAAGTTCCCTTACCCATCATTGAGTTACTGTCGCCTGCCCATGCAAACCAAAGATTATCTAAACCACTCGTTTGTATATCTTTCAGCATGTCTTCTGCAAATAATTTGGTATACCGATGCACATATAAACTGATTAGCTGCAACATCAATTGTTGTTGTTCTATTGTAAGCTCATTGTAACGAATACCTTCTGGATTATTTAACATCAAAACCCTTTTGTCAAAACTGATAATATCTTTATAGGCGATAGAATCAATGATGGTTTTACTTAATTGGGTTTCAGTTAAAGAATGTAATAAATTAAACCCAATTTCGGTTTCGTCTTTTAATACTTGCTTCCCCTTCTGAGAACCAGTTAGCACGATACCTGGGTTTGATCCTAGAGATCCAGGTGTTCCAGAAATTAGCGTTTGTTTTGAAAAAGAAAAATTAAAAGAAACATGATGACCCTCAAACCGCCAGCCCCAAATAGTTTTAGCAGAAGGGATTCCGAAAATGGTGATATGATAATTACCCGTATCTCTGAAATGATCTTCAGGCTTTCGCATTTCAAGTTCTTTCAAAACCTGATCAAGTTGCATGATCGCTTTTGTTTTATTAAATGCTTCAACCCCCAAACAAGTTTTTAATAAATCAAAAGCAGCAGCTTTCTGAGTTTCATTCATTTCATTTAAAGTAATTCCCTTTCGCTCTATTGGTACAAAATGGTAATTGTATCGTTCATCTGTATCAAATGGAAATAGCGTTTCAATCTTTTGTTGATTACTCAAAAGGGTAATGAAATAATTCGCAGCTGGTACAGGTTTCTGTGCGCTGATATTTTCTGAGAGTAGAAAAAGACACGAGACTAAAAAAATAAAATGTTTCATAATTTAGTTTAATTGTATAAGTTAAGAGAAATTATAGTGAATACGATCTTTCTAACTATTTTTTATTGATAAGATTAATCTAATAAAGGATTAAAGTACAATATCTTCAATAGGTTTTTATAATTTCATATTGACTGAATCCTGTTTTATGAAAAAGAGTAAGCAAAACCAATTTTATCTGATACTTATTTTGGGATTGCTAACAGCTATTGGACCGTTATCAATTGATATGTACTTGCCAGCATTTCCAGCTATTGCCAAAGGCTTGCACACATCCGTTTCTTCGGTAATGCTATCATTGTCATCTTTCTTTATTGGCATTTCATTTGGGCAACTTATATATGGTCCACTACTAGAAAGGTTTGGACGTAAAAACCCTTTGTATTTTGGATTGATTATTTATGCAGTATCGTCTTTTGCGTGTGCAACGGCTTTAACTGTAAACACTTTAATCATTTTTAGATTTTTACAAGCGATGGGTGGTTGTGTAGGGATGGTTGCGTCAAGAGCAATGGTTAGAGATTTATTTGAAGTAAAAGACAATGCAAAAATATTTTCCACTTTGATGCTAGTTGTTGCAGTATCTCCTATCGTTGCCCCAACACTAGGCGGGTATATCACAGCTTATTTAGGTTGGAGATACATTTTTGGAATGTTAATTGTTGTGATATCAGTTATTATTTTGGCTGTATATTTCTTATTGCCAGAAAGTAAAAAACCAGACCCCAACTTTTCACTAAGGCCTAGTTCTATTATAAAGAGTTTTGTAACGATTATTAAAAATCCCCAATTTGGTATTTATACTTTTACAGGAGCTGCTGCATACGCGGGTTTGTATGCCTACATCAGCGGCTCGCCATTTGTATTTATGGTACTATTCAAGGTAAGTGAAAAGTATTATGGATGGATATTTGCCTTTATAGCAGCCGGACTTATTAGTGCAAGTCAATTCAATAATTTTTTATTAAGGAAATACAGTTCCGAACAAATAATTAAATGGGCTTTATATATACAAAACACAATAGGGCTGTTATTGGTAGCATCGTCATTTTTTGGTGTACACGATTTATACGTAATAATTATTTTAATTTTTATGTTTTTGTGCTGTCAGGGTTTTATATACCCCAATGCATCTGCGCTCTCCATGGCTCCTTTTGGTAGTAATGCAGGAAGCGCATCCGCTCTTATGGGTTTTATACAAATGAGTGTTGGTGGGTTCATGTCGGCGATGGTTAGTTTTTTACAAAACGGAAGCTCATTACCAATGACAGGCATCATGGCATTTTGCTCAATTTCAGCGGCATTAATATTAACTTTTGGTAGAAAAGGAATTGTGAATAAGGCTAGTAAAATTTTAGTTGAGGAAGAAGATTTGGAAATGATAAGTACGCTTTGATTTTTGATTGAAAACATCAAACAACACGAATATTTAGTCTTTACTAAATAAGGGCTTTGGGATGGTAAAGAAATAAATTATTAGGATTAGAGTTGCAATGGCTGTTGTTAAAAATGCAATTGAAGCACCAAACTGAAACCAAATCAATCCGGTCATTGAGCTCGCAAGCATTGAGCAAATGCTTTGCATACCTGCGTATGTTCCAATTGCAGTTGCAATATTTTTTTTATCAGTGATATTTGAGATCCATGCTTTTGAAATTCCTTCCGTAGCAGAAGCATATACTCCATACATAAAAAACAGAAAGAAAAAGAAATAGAGGTTATTGTTAAACGACATTCCAAAATATACTACAGCAAATAAAAATAATCCGGCAATAAATATTTTCTTCATTCCGATTTTGTCTGCGATAATACCAACTGGAAAAGAGAATGCTGCATATACAAGATTATAGAAAATATAAATCCCTATTACTGCTGTGTCATCAAGTCCAGACTGTTTTGCTTTTAGAAGAAGAAATATATCCGAACTGTTGAAGATGGTAAATACTAATAATCCTATTACTAGTTTACGATATGCCAATGGGCTTAGTTTCCAATAACCAAGAAATGAGAAAAAGGGTGTTGAGCTGTTGGAATTTCTAGTTATTACATTTTTATCCTTCAGATAGAATGATGCAACCACCGCAAAAAGTCCTGGAATAAAGGCAATGAAAAATATTGTCTTATAGTCTTTAGGATTAAAATAGAGATAGGTAAGAGCAAAAAGAGGCCCAATAACTGCACCCAAAGTATCCATCGAGCGATGAAATCCAAAAATTTTTCCTTTTGTTTCTGGAGTTGCTTCTTCTGAAAGAATAGCATCTCTAGCACCTGTTCGGAGGCCTTTACCAAATCGGTCAATTGTTCGTGCAAAGAATATCCAAATAGGATAAATAAAAATGCCCATCAAAGGTTTAGAAATGGCACTAAGTGCATACCCTAATTGTACAAATGGTGCACGCCTGCCCGATAGATCAGAAATTTTCCCAAAATAGCCTTTGCTCAATCCGGCAGTAGCTTCTGCAAGACCTTCCAGTATTCCAATTAGTACGACTGAAAAGCCAATTGACTTTAAATAAATTGGCATGATGGGATACAACATTTCACTTGCCGCATCAGTAAGTAAACTAACTATCGATAAAATCCAAACTGTTTTTGTGATATACTTCATTGAGCAGTAAATTTATATTAATCTATTTTGTAAGTACTTGATTTTAAAAAATCATATGGTGTATCTTCATTTAATAATCAAATTCAATAAAGTTAACTCATGAAAAGAAATGCAACAGCCGTTTGGAGCGGTACCGGGAAAGACGGAAAAGGAAATTTAACATCACAAAGTGGTGTTTTAAATAAAACGCAATATTCATACGTATCACGATTTGAAGAAGGTATTGGAACTAATCCAGAAGAATTAATCGCAGCAGCTCATGCGGGTTGTTTTACTATGAAATTAGCATTCAATTTACAAGCTGAGGCTTTAACTCCTACTGAATTAAAAACCATCTGTACCATTACACTAGACAATGGAGTAATTACTGAATCAAACTTAGAATTGACAGCTCAAGTAGATGGCATTTCAGAAGAGAAATTTAAAGAATTAGTAGAGAATGCTGAAAAGAACTGTCCAATTTCCAAGTTATTAAATGCTAGCATTTCAGTCTCATACACCCTTAATAAATAAGCAATAGCTAAATATTTAGGGCTTTAGAAGCACTTACTAAAATAAAATTAGTAAGTGCTTTTTTATTAAAAGAATTTATTTGCTCGTTTAGCATTTAATCGTAATTTTACGATTAATATGGGAGCAAGTAAAATATCGGAGTATTCAGTAAAAGAGATTGCTTTGGCAAAATACGCCAAAGCATTATCGCATCCTGCAAGAGTTGCAATCTTGAATTTACTACTCAAAAAACAGTCTTGCATTTGTGGAGATATCGTTGAAGAATTACCCCTATCACAAAGTACAGTTTCACAACATTTAAAAGAGTTAAAAGAAGCCGGTTTGATTAAAGGAGATATTGAGGGAGTATCGGTTTGTTATTGCATTGATGAGAAAGAATGGAAAAAAGCTAAATCGCAATTACAAGAAATGTTTGAAATGTACCGCACAAATAAGAATAAATGTTGTTGATTTTTTTGACTTTAATTATCGTGATATTACGATAATACAAATACTAAAATAAATTTTATGCAAACAGATGCTCAATTAAAAGAAATAGTAAGACAGAAGTATAGCGAGATTGCACTTCAAGACAAAGAAACAAACATGGCTTCTTGTTGTGGTGCAGGTGGCTGTTCAACCGAAGTCTATAACATTATGAGTGATGATTATACTAACCTTGAAGGATATAACGCAGATGCCGACCTAGGTTTAGGCTGCGGCCTGCCAACTCAATATGCTAAAATCAAAAGAGGAGATCTGGTGGTTGATTTAGGTAGCGGTGCAGGAAACGATTGCTTTATAGCAAGGCATGAAGTTGGTGAAACTGGCAAAGTAATCGGTATAGATTTTACTCCAGCAATGATTGAAAGAGCAAGAATGAATGCAGAAGTAAGAGGCTTTAATAATGTTGAATTCAGACAAGGCGACATAGAGCAGATGCCCATTACTTCAAATGTGGCAGATGTAATTGTAAGCAATTGTGTGTTAAACTTAGTTCCAAATAAAGATGGTGTTTTCAAAGAAATGTTTCGCGTGTTAAAGCCTGGGGGGCATTTTAGTATTAGTGATGTTGTATTGCTAGGAGCATTACCAGAAGGCTTACGGAAAGACGCAGAAATGTATGCAGGTTGTGTTTCAGGTGCTATACAAAAAGAAGTATACCTTGAATTGATCCATGCAAATGGTTTTGAAAATATTATCATTCAAAAAGAAAAACCAATTGTGATACCTGATGACATCTTAATCAATTATCTAACTAAAGAACAAATCCAAATTTTAAAAACGGGCGTTACTGGAATATTCAGTATTACTGTTTTTGCTCAAAAACCATTAACTGAAAATCAATCTTGTTGTACCCCAGGATCAGGTTGTTGCTAAAATAAATAAAGATGAAAAAAATATTGGTGTTATGTACAGGCAATAGTTGTAGAAGTCAAATTGCACATGGTTATCTACAACGTTTTGCGGGAGATAAAGCCGAAGTGTATAGTGCTGGCGTAGAAACACATGGGGTTAATCCCAAAGCAATTGCCACTATGAAAGAAGATGGCATTGACATCGCCAATCATACTTCGAATAATGTATTAGAATATCAAGGGATTGACTTTGACTATGTAATTACGGTTTGCGATAATGCAAAGGCAAGATGTCCTTATTTTCCAAGCAGGGCTGAAAAATTTCATTATAATTTTCCCGATCCGGCAAAGGCAACTGGCTCAGATGAAGAAATTAAAAGAGCGTTTGAAGAAGTGCGGGAAATAATAAAAGAGTATTGCCTTCAATTTGTTAAAGAGTATTTATAAAGTATAATAAAACCTTGGATACAACATAAAGCCCGGCAGATATGTACGGGTTTTATTTTATAGTTCCTGCTAAAAATTTATTCCGCTAGGATAGTTTAGAAATTAACAAGTTATATATTTTACTTTACACAAGCGTTTACTGTTTTTATTTAATTTTAGGGTATAAAATATTTTATGAAGAAACAGTTTTTGGTTTCAAAAGTTATTCTTGCATGTTGCATAACAATTCTAATAACTTGTTTTACTTCCATTGTAACTAAGGCTCAGGGAAATGCAATGGGCTGGACCCCTGAGCAGCAAAAAGAACTTTTTGGCTATTGCGATAAACCAATATTAATAAATCAATTAAAGATCTCTGAAGATAATGCCGAAAAAATTGGGCAGATCAACTATTGGGCCACCCTACAAAAAATAAAAATTCAGGAGAATACGAACGACACATTTGCTACTGTGAAAGAAGTGGAGGAAGCGGTATTCAAAAAGTATAAATCTTTATCACTTTCGAATGAGCAATTAAAAGCATTACTCGATAAACAAGCACATGCCGATAATACAGAACCTTGCCCTTTAATTTCACTAAAATATCATCCAGGTTACGACTCGATAGCTAAACCTCAAATGATTCAGCTATTTAAAACCCGTTATCGGAAGCAGATGGTCGATAAAATTCCTATTAATGGAAGGCAGGCCGATCAGTTGATTGATGCTGCAGTTTGGAAAGAAAAAGAAGCCCTAGCCATTTCAAAATTGCCGGCTACAGATTTTAACAGAATCCGAAAAACGGTGGAGATGAATAATATGATGGAAAGGAAATATAAACTGATGGATATTACTGATCAACAAAAAGAATCAGCAATTGTATTCTTGAATCAAATACAATAATAAAAAACCTGCAGGCTTTGTATCAAATTAATTAGTTTTATTGTTATCTTACTGGTACTTTAAAACTAAACTATGCTTATCAGAAAATTGATTTGCAGTTGCCTTTTTGTGGCCTGCATTGGAGTACAAACCACAGTTGCTTTTGCACAAACAGAATCGAAAGATACTATTCCTGTTCCCAAAGAAGAGAAGTCTGTTACACATCATACTGTAACAATTGCCGGAAAAACTATCAGTTACACAGCAACGGCAGGTGCATTGATACTCAGAAATGAATCGGATGAACCAATTGCTTTTTATGGTTATACAGCTTATACTAAAGACGGCGAATCGGATGCATCTAAGCGACCAGTTTCGTTTTCGTATAATGGCGGTCCGGGTTCATCCTCCATGTGGTTGCATATGGGAGCAATGGGACCAAAGCGAGTTGTTGTAAATGATCCAAACGATAACACACCAGCACCTTATAAAGTAGAAGACAATCAATTTTCAATTTTGGATGTAAGTGATGTTGTAATGATCGATCCAGTAGGCACGGGCTTGAGCAAGGCAGTTGGAAAAGCAAAAAATAAAGATTTTTGGGGGGTTGATGGTGATATCAAATCGGTAAGTGGATTTATAAAACAATACATTAACGAGAACGACAGATGGAATTCTCCCAAATACCTAATGGGAGAAAGCTATGGCACTTTGCGTAGTGCTGGAGTGGCTAATTATCTTCAGTCGAGTATGGGGATTGCAGTAAACGGAATTGTGTTGATCTCTTCTGTATTGGATCTTAGAACTTTATTATTTCTTCAAGGAGATGATATTTCATATATCGTTAATTTGCCGACCTATGCAGCTACTGCTTGGTACCATAATAAAGTTCCAAACAAGCCTGCAGATCTTTCTGTTTTTTTGCAAGATTGCAGAACGTTTGCAACAGGTGATTATGCAACTGCATTAATGAAAGGAATTAATATTAGTGATGCAGAAAAAGAACTAATTGCTACCAAACTTTCTATGTACACAGGACTAAGTAAAGCATATTTATTAAAAGCTGATCTTCGTGTAGTAGAGCCGCAATTTACTCAGGAATTACTTCGTGATGAACACCTAACAGTTGGTCGCTTAGATTCGAGGTATAAAGGGATTAATCAAAATCTTAACAGCGAATTTTCTGAATTTGATCCACAGAGTAGCGCTATCAGTCCGGCTTATATTGCTGCATTTAATAATTATTATTATACAGAACTAAAGGTTGATAAAAAACTAACTTATAAGGTATCGGCCTATGCGGTTCCTGGATTCAAATGGGATTGGAAGCATAATGATAATGGATTTGGCGAAGTAGCAACACCAAATACTGCAGTAGATCTTGCTTCTGCAATGAGTAAGAATCCGAGCTTGAAAGTTTTGGTACTAAATGGATATTACGATTTAGCAACGCCTTTCTTCGGATCTGAATACACGATGGATCATATGGGCTTGGAGAAAAAAATTCGTGCAAATATTGAAATGAAATATTACGACGCAGGTCATATGATGTACATCAATCCCGTAAGCGGTGCAGCGTTCAAAAAAGATATTGCAGCATTTATTAAATCAACAACATTTACTAAATAAAGGGTAATAAAATATTTTTAACCTTCTTACTGGTTTGAAACAATCTATCTTTGCAATGAGTAATCCCCTCCTCATTTACTCACTGCAAAGATAGATTCTATGAAAAATTTCCTTTTCTTAGTTGGTTTTATTTTTATAAGCTTTAATGGCTTTAATCAGTCTATTTACGATAATGTAAACTTAAAACTGATGCTTTTTGAAAAGTTTATGCCGGGTATAGTTTATTTGAAAGGTGACAAGGTTGTTGCTGCAGATTTAAACTATAATTCAGATAAGCACCAGCTCATATTTGTAGAAGATAAACAATATAAAGAACTAACTGGTCTTGAAACCATCGATTCTATTGTGGTAGATAATATTAGTTTTATACCCATTCAAGAAAAAATTTTCGCAACAACAAATTATAAAGGGCTATATATTTTATACGATTATGAAGTGGCGCCCACAACTACCACAACAGACCATAGCGGATCACATAAAGAAGAAGTTTCGAAAGTGAGCAATTCAGTTACGGGCGCAAATTCACTAGCCATTTATAAAAAATCAAATAATGTAAATATTTTTAAAAAATATTGGGCTAAAGTAGACAAAGAATTTGTAGAAGTACGACAGTTAAAACAGCTAGCAAAAGCTTATAAAATTGATAAAAATATTGTGATTAATTACATCGGTCAATACCATCTCAATTTAGATCAGGAGCAGGATGTAATTATGTTACTTGAACATCTCAACAAGGCTTATACAAGATAGGGATACTTTAACTAATTCTTAAAATTTAAGCATTCCAATCCCATAATACAATATCCCAGGAAACGCCTCCATAGGTAAGGGTATCAATAACTTGAAACCCAGTTTTAAGATGTGCTTTTAAAGATCTGGGATTGTCTTGCGCAATATCTGTAATACAATATTGAAATTCTTTTGAATATTGCTTTTTAAAATATTGATACATCTGGTCAACAATTCCCATGCCCCTATACTCTTTGGCAACACACAATTGTCCAACCACCACATATTTTGTTGCTGCAAGCTTTTCCCCCTGATATTCTGAACGATCAATACAATTAAACAAATCAGCTAACAAGTCGTGATAGGCTCTGATAGAGTGTATCGACACTAAAGCATAGCCAACTACTTCATCTTGGTCTTTTGCCAGCACTGATGGCGCCGCAAGATGCATTTTATCTAAGAACTCTAAACTATACTCAGCAGTTACAAATCCTTGAGAAGCTATTTCGGAATCTGATAATATATTTTTTAGGTTCTGGTGTTGTAATTTTTTAATCCCTTCTAATTCAATTGAATCAGAGACAAGTTTTATTGAAACCATCCTATAAAGTATTTAATTTAAAATAACCAAGATGCAATTCATCTTCCAGCAAATCAACTGCAGGCTGTAAATGGATTGCATATTTTTCTTTTGTTGTTGGAATTAGAATATCCTCTATATCATAAATATCATCTACATCTACACCATACTTATCATCAATATGAGAATTGGCATTTTCAAAATGTGTATGTTGGAAAAAAGCAGTTTGTTTCGAAATTGCGATGGCAGCGGCTTTGTCAACAGCAGCTATGATCAGCTTATAATGAAACTCTTCCAGTATGTCTTTTTTGTAACCCCCGAGATTAATAAAATACAATTGATGATCTGACTCATTATTTTTATTCGCTCTAGATACAATTGATATTGCTTGTCCATTAGCCTGCGTTACCTCACGCCAGCCATCGATATGCATTTTATTTTTTGCGTCAGGCCAGAATTGAATAAACTCTGGAATCAATTCTTTTAATTCATTTGCAATACCAAAATATATATCATGTTGCTCAGTATGTCGACCAATAGGCTTACACCCAATCAAAACCATAAATAGTTTCAAAGGCATATTACTTAAATAATTTTTCTACAAATAAATTAATCACCTCCACCAAAATCAAAATGATGATTACCCACTCTAATACAACACTATTTCGATACTGAAGCATATCCTTAAACAGTTCGAAGTTTTCTTTAACTATTTCGAGTCCTTCCTGAATAGTACGAAATCTTGATTGAAGATCAAATGTTTTTTTTAACCCAATATCCAGTTTCTTAAGACTCTCGTCATCCCAGGTGGATTCAGGAGAATCGAAAATGTACAAGCTCCCTGCAATTTTATTTTTGAGGTTTAGCGTACGGCCAATGTATTTTTTAAGCTCTTTACCTCCTAATTCGATTCTACCCTTTTTCTCTAGCTCTTGTGTATGATAATTGGTTTCTTCCAATAAAAGATTGGTTTGCTGATCAAAGTAATCCAAAGCCACACTCTGCGAAGCATTCAACATAATCAACCTGATTACTTCATTACTTGTTGTAGTTATTTCAATTTTGTTATACCCATATACAATAGTAGGCGCATCGGTTTCTATATCAAACTCATCACTCAACGGCTGATTGAAATAATTTTTACTATAGTTGCTAATCAATTTTAAAAATGCAGACATCTCAGTTTCGCTATAGCCCAGAAAACATACAACACCATATTTAAATACGAATAGGTATTTATGAGATTCTATATGATAAAAAAGCTCATCCGTATCTGCAAAATATACTTTAGCAGTAAAAGCAGCACTAAACTGTTTAACATCAATGCTGTCAGCTATCTGAAAGGATTTTATTTTTAAATTCATAATAGCGTTTCTTACAATTGATCTGAGCTCAAAGTTACCATATGTGCGCCTTTATTTCGGTTAACTTATTTTCAATTCTATTTACCCTACTCATAAACTTTCACTTTTAAATACAATTATCTTTTTTGTATCTTTTCTAAACCTTATCTAAAATTTATAACTACTGTATGGGAATCATTAAAATAATCATGAACGAAATCTGGGGCTTTTTTGGATTAGAAGGTATTCTTAAAATTATTGCTTCCGGCGACTATCGATCTTTACTAACCTATAATGGCTTTACCTCATTTATTGGACCCATTTTACCGATCATTCTGGTTTTGGAACTCATTAGAGGACTACTCTTTAAAAAGTTTCAGCTGGTATCATATAAAATTTCATTTTTTAGTTATGTTTTGAATTCAGTGATAGGAAGGTACCTCTCATTTGGCATGACTACAATTTGTATCGGCTTATTTCAGAAATATGCAATCCTTACAATTTCTTTTACCTGGTATTGGTTTGTTTACGGATATATTGTTTGGGAGTTTGCACATTTTATTTATCACATTCTAGCACATAAAGTCAGGCTTTTTTGGTGTCTCCATTCCACACACCATACTCCTGAAAGTATGAATCTTGCTGTTTCTTATGCACATCTTTTTTTAGAAGCCCCTTACGCAGATATTATTAGAACTTCTATTTGTATGCTTTTAGGTGTACCGCCGCCAATGCTATTTGTAATCATGTTCATCGATGGTACTTGGGGTTCTTTTATTCATATTGGTGAAACCGTTTTAAAAGATGCCAAGCTGGGTGTTGTTGGAAAAATACTTTTAACTCCTTCACATCATCGAGTACACCATGCTAAGAATATAGAATATATGGATACCAATTATTGTAATCTGCTGAATATTTGGGATAGAATATTTAAAACTTATAAGCCGGAGAATAATGCGATTCCTATTCAATATGGCATTACACGATCCATAAAGCCCAATAGTTTTTCAGATGCTTATTTTGGTGAAATTATTCTACTTATGAAAGACGTTTTTGGTGCGCCTGGGTTAAAGAATAAGCTTCTGTATTTTGTGATGCCTCCGGGATGGAGTCATACGGGCAATCATAAAACAGTGGCTGCTTTAAGAAAACTACTGGCCTAATTTATGTTACAGTAGCTTGATATTAATTCAACTATTTTTTCTCGTTTTTGAATAGTATGGATGTTGATGAATTTGGTTAAATTGAACTATCTTTTAGTATTGATCTTTAATTATTAATCAAATAGTCAAGTTTAAAATTTACAATTAAAATTCTTATGCGTAAAATAATCCTATTCATTTCATTGGGAATCATTTCCTATTCGGCGTGGTGTCAAAACAGTTTCAAGAATGAAACAGAAGTTTCTACACTCATCACCAATGTAATGCTCATTGATGGAACTGGAACCCCTGCTAGAAAAGCTGCCGTTCGATTTTTTGGAAAAAAAATTATCGCCGTAGGCACTCTTGTAGCATTGAAAGGCGAAGCCGTGATTGATGGAAAAGGAAAAGTATTGGCACCGGGATTCATTGATAGCCATAGCCATGTTGGCTCATCACTGGCGAATGAGCCAGAAGCAATTGCCGATCTGAATCAGGGTGTTACAACTATCGTAAGTGGACAAGATGGCTACGGCAGTTATATAGATAGTATTAAAGCTGGCATTAACCGCAAACCCATTGCAATTAATATTGCTACTTATACAGGACATACCGATCTAAGAGAACAGATCTTGGGAAAGGACCGTTTAAATCGTCCTGCTACCGATAATGAAATTATTGCAATGCAAGAAATTCTATTATCAGAATTAAAGAAGGGTTCACTTGGCCTTTCAACAGGATTAGAATATGAGGGAGCCTATTTTTCTAGCTACAACGAAGTACTGCAATTAGCCAAAACTGCAGCAACTGAAAAGTCGCGTTATATCAGTCATATTAGAAGCGAAGACATTGCATTAACGGATGCGCTTTCAGAAATTATTAAAATCGGAGAAGAAGCAAAGTTGCCAGTTCAGATTTCACATATCAAATTAGCATTAAAAGACGATTGGGGTAAATCGCCCGAGATACTTGCCCTTTTGCAAAAAGCGAGGTCAAATGACATTGACATTACAGCAGATTGTTATCCTTACGAATTTTGGTATAGTACGCTAAAAGTATTGTTTCCGAAAACAGATTATACCAATGCGGTGAGTGCACAATATGCAGTAGACCATACTTTCGATCCTAGTCAATCTGTATTGGTGCATTTTGCAGCTAATACAAACTATGCCGGAAAAACAATTTCTGAAATTGCAAATATTCGTCATGAAAAAACTGCGCAGACCTTGATGGGATTGATTGTTGAAGCAGATGCTTATGAGAAGAAGTACCCCAATGCAACCGGCATTGAAGGTATTATGGCCAAGTCAATGACCGATATTGATGTCATCAATTTCTTGAGCTGGGCAAACACAAATATTTGTTCAGATGGTTCCAATGGCGGTCACCCGAGAGGCTTTGGATCTTTTACGCGTATTCTGGGATATTATGTTCGCGAGAAAAAGATCATGAGCTTGGAACAGGCTATTCAAAAAATGACGAGCCTTTCTGCTGAACATACTGGCATAAAAAATAGAGGATTGATTGCATCTGGCTATTTTGCTGATTTGGTATTATTTGATCCAGCAACAGTGAAAGACAATGCCACTATAAAAAACTCAAAAGCAATTTCAACAGGAATTGAAAAGGTTTGGGTAAATGGTATTTGTGTTTTTGAAAATCAACAGTCAACCAAAAAGTTTCCGGGAGTATTTATTTCTCGCTAAAGTTAAATTCAACTAATAAATGGATACAAAAAAAATGAAACCTGCATCAATTGTGTTGACCAATGGATATTTATCGCAGCCAGATGCTAAAACAGCACACGGTTTAATTAGAGGAACCGATCGGTTTAATATATTAGCCGTGATAGATGCACAACACGCAGGTAAAGATGCTGGTGTGATACTTGACGGGAGGCACAGAGACATTCCAGTATTGGCAACCGTTTCTGAAGCCATACAACAATTTCAAAATATTGAATACTGCATTATTGGGGTTGCCACTGTTGGTGGAATATTACCTGAAAGCTTTTTACCTGTTATTAAAGAATGTATCAGCCAAAAGATTTCGATAGTTAACGGATTACACGAATTTTTAAACGACAAGCCCGAAATAGTTGCACTCGCAAATGAGTTCGGAGTATCGCTTACAGATGTGCGTAAGCCAAAAGCTAGAAAAGACCTTCATTTCTGGACGGGAAAAATCTTACCATTAAAAACGCCTGTAGTTGCAGTAATTGGAATGGATTGTGCCATGGGAAAGCGAACAACCTGCCGTATGATACTTGAAGCAGCGAATAAAGAAAAGATCCAAGCAGAAATGATCTATACAGGTCAAACTGGCTGGTTACAGGGTGGTGAATTCGGATTTGTTTTTGATACCACTATCAACGATTTTATTTCGGGCGAACTAGAGCACGCCATTTTGAGTTGTGTTGAGGAAACTAATCCTGATCTAATTTTGTTGGAAGGTCAATCAGCATTAAGAAACCCCAGTGGTCCCTGTGGTTCTGAGCTCTTAATATCAGGCAACGCAAAGCATACAGTATTGGTAGTTGCCCCTAAAAGAAAATATTATGAAGATCTTCCTGAATGGGGACCACTTCCCTCTATCTCATCAGAAATAGCATTAATAAAGTTATTGGGTTCTAATGTTGTTGCTATTGCGATTAATACAGAACATTGCACGGTAGAAGAAGCATTTCAGTTTCAGAAAGAAATGGAAGAAGAATTTGGCATGCCTGTACTATTACCACTGCAAGAAGGTGTTGAGAAAATTATACCCACATTAAAAAATATTATTCAAACTAGTTTATGAAAATAAAATCAGTTCGATCATGGTTAAGCCCATTGCCGCTTACTCGATCATATACCATTGCATACAAAACCATTACAGATACAGAAGTTGTTTTTCTAGAAATTATGTTAGATAACGGACTCACCGGCATTGGTGCTGCAAATCCTTTCGTTGACGTTGTAGGAGAAACCCCAGCGCAAACACTTTCGCATCTTCAATCAGGTTATCTAGATCAAATTATTGGAAAAGATATAAGCACATTTAATGAGCTGATTGATCAGGCAGCTTTGCATTTTCCAAAATTACCCGGCACAATCGCTGCAATAGATATTGCATTGCATGATTTGTTTGGCAAATTCATGAATATGTCGGTGCTGGATTTTTATGGATGTAAAATCAAAGCACTTCCAACTTCTATTACAATAGGTATCAAAGAAGGCAAAGAGATGTTGAAAGATGCTGAAGAATTTTATAAGTTGGGATTCAAAATTTTAAAAATAAAAACTGGTATTGATGTAGAAGCAGATATTGAAAGGGTGAAAGTAATTTCAGAAAAATTTGGGAAAAAAATGCTGATCAGGGTAGATGCTAATCAGGGTTATGGGTTAGATGACCTCAAAAAATTTCTCCGTGAAACTAGTTCGCTTTCGCTCGAGTTGATTGAGCAGCCCGTTAAAACAAGTCAGGAATCTGTTTTAACTAATCTATCAGAAGAAGAAAGAAAAATATTGGTTGCAGATGAATCATTAATAGATGCGGTTTCTGCTTGGAGGTTGTCCTTATTACCACAACCTTTTGCTGTCTATAATATCAAACTCATGAAATCGGGTGGGATTAAGGGTGCCAAAGAAATTGCAGTGATTGCGAAAAATGCAGGGATCGATCTATTTTGGGGATGTAACGATGAAAGTATTGTGAGTATTAGCGCTGCATTACATGCTGCTTATTCATGTAGCAATACTAAATATCTCGATCTAGATGGGAGTTTTGATTTAGCGAAAGATCTGGTAGAAGGAGGGTTTGAATTAAATGATGGATATATGTATCCAAGCGTTTTACCAGGGTTAGGGTTTACCAAAATAACCGACCTCTAAAAAAAACATCTTGCAAAAACTGCCCGCATCTCTGGGACTTCGTTCAGCCATCTTCATGGTAGTTAGTGTTATTCTTGGATCTGGCGTTTTCAAAAAAGTGGCAATGATGTCGGCTACTTTACAGTCGCCGTTATTAGTTTTATTATGTTGGGTATTAGCTGGCTTTATCAGTTTAGCCGGTGCACTCTGCACGGCAGAAATGTGCGGGATGTTTCCAAATTCTGGTGGAGAATACTATTATTTCCAAAAGGTATATAACCGCTTCTTTGCTTATATCTATGGGTGGGCAAATTTGGTAGTACTAAAAACCGCTTCTATTGCAGCGCTTGCTTATATTTTTGCGCAGAGTTTCAATAGTATTATTTCTCTTCCAGAATGGCCTGGAAATGTTTCAAAATCTGGGGTAACGATTATTGATAATTTATCTGTAAAAGTATTTGCCTCTTTGTTGATTTTAGGTTTAACGTATGTCAATTATAGAGGGATTCAGTACGCAGAAAAACTGAGTAGATTCATGACCTTTCTAATGCTTACTGCTGCAAGTATAATTGTGATTGCCGGAATTACAGCACCGATGGGGAAGTTAACAAATCTTACAACAGCGAGTACACATGCTGCAACCAATCTAAATTTTTGGCAAATTATTAAAGCCATCACCATTGCTAGCTTGGGAGCTTTTTGGGGTTATGAAGGATGGAATAGTATTGGGCTGATTGGCGAAGAAATCAAAAACCCAAAACGCAATCTTCCATTATCATTAGGCATTGGCACATTGATTATTATGCTGATATATGTGCTCTTGAATATTGTTTACCTCTATGTTTTACCGATAGACTCTTTTATCGAAATGAATCATCACCCCAACCAGATAGCAGCCGTAGAAGTAATGAAAGTGGTTTGGGGCAAATGGGGAGAATTATTTGTTGCCGTTTTAATTTTAGTTACCACATTTAATGCAACCAATAGTACGATACTTACCTCTGCAAGAATATTTTATGCGATGGCAAGAGATAATAATTTTTACAAACCAGCAGCGATAGTGCATCCGGTTTATAAAACACCATCTATTGCATTATTAATACAGGGTATTTGGAGTACCTTATTAGTTTGGTCGGGCACCTTCGACCAATTAACGGATATGCTCATTTTCTCTTCCTTTATATTTTATGGAGCTACCGCAGTGGCAGTATTAATTATGCGCAAGAAGGCTCCGAATGAACCTCGCTTTTATAAAGTGATTGGTTATCCTTTTACTCCCATCTTATTTTGTATGTTCTGCTTATTACTAATCACCGTAACACTTCAAAACCAACCACAGGAAGCCTTATCTGGTGTAGCATTGATAGCAACAGGTATTCCATTCTATTTTTACTGGACGAGGAAAAAATAATAACTCACAATGGCTTTGTATCGTAGTCGTCAAGTTCTGAACTTGCTTCAGGTAGATGATCATAATTCCCTTCCAGTGCATATAAGCCAAACAAAATAAATCCAATCGCAATGGGATAAAACACAGTTATAAAAACTCCCCATTGTATTTGTGTATCAATGCCAGGTTTCTTAGCTATTTCACTACTTGCAGTTTGTAGTAGATAATGGATACCCAATGGTCCAAGAATAATCCAGATCAACCCTGCGTATTTTTTTATTGTGTTCATATTTTTAATTTTTTTGTTAAAATAAATAATACTTCTAGCGATCCACTTCCGGATCAATTCTGTTACTGATATAGATGGTTCCGATAACCAAACAAATAAAACCAATGATAATTGGATACATTAGGCCAACTATTTTATTATCTACATAAATGGTAGTAAGTAGTGTAGCAATAAAAGGAGTTAATCCACCAAATACGCCGTTACCGATGTGGTAAGGCAACGACATAGAAGTATATCTAATCTTTGTTGGAAATAATTCAACAAGGAATGCAGCTATCGGACCATAAACCAGCGTAACATATAATATCAGTATGAAAACAATCCCCACCATTTTCCAATAATCACTACTACTTAGTGTTTTAGAAATAGCTAGCAACGGCTGCTTAGTTGTTCTACCAGCTGTTGCATAAGCCGTATCAGTTTTTGTTTGCACCATGCTCATGCCATCTGTGAAATAAGATTTTGTTACCACCTTACGAATTGAATCCAGTGAGTTGGCAATTGGTTTCATTATGGTATCAACTTTTGTATTGGCAACAATCTCTGTCTTCTGTTTTACATCTGCTATATTGAATAAATTTGTAAACAAATAATTATAAGAAACTACGGCAAGCAGCATGCCGGATAACATAATCCACTTTCTTCCGACCTTATCGCTCAAAGTAGCAAACACAACAAAGAAAGGCGTTGCGAATAAAATACCCCAGATAAGTATAGTTCTCGACTGATCAAATTCTACTTTACATACGTTTTCAATAAATGATTGTGCGTAAAACTGGCCAGTGTACCAAACTACACCCTGGCCCATTGTTGCTCCAAACAAAGCAAGCAAAACCATTTTAAGATTCGCTTTATGTCCAAAGCTTTCTTTCAAAGGATTTACGGAAGTTTTTCCTTCTGCCTTAAGTTTGGAATACATAGGAGATTCTGCCATCCGTAGTCTAATATAAATAGATACGATAACCAGTAAAATTGAAATCAGAAAAGGGATTCTCCAACCCCAATCGTTGAATTTTGCAATTGATTTAGCAGGATCTGCATCAAGTAAGTGTCGGGTCACCAAAATCACTCCTAAAGAAATAAACAATCCCAATGTGGCAGTTGTTTGAATCCATGAAGTGAAGAATCCTCTTCGGTGAGCAGGCGAATGTTCTGCAACATAAGTTGCTGCACCTCCATACTCGCCACCCAAAGCAAGCCCCTGAATTAATCTCAGAACCAATACCAAAATTGGAGCTAAAAATCCAATGCTATCATAACTGGGTATACATCCAATTGCAAAGGTTGAACCTCCCATTAAAATTAGGGTTAATAAAAAAGTATATTTACGTCCAACCATATCGCCTAGTCTTCCAAAAACTAATGCGCCGAAAGGTCGTACAATAAACCCGGCTGCAAAAGTTGCCAGTGTCGAAAGCAAGGCAGCGGTAGGATTTGTTTTAGGAAAAAATTGGTTGGCAATTACTACTGCCAAACTTCCAAAAATATAGAAGTCGTACCATTCAATTAAAGTTCCGAGGGAAGAGGCTCCGATTACTTTCCAGATACCTTTTGTTTCATTGTTATCACTCATATGGCAATTTTTCGAATTTGGATATTTAAGATAGGTATTTAAAATGAGTATCAAAAAATGAAGGGAGTTCTATTATCAGTAACGATATAGTAAGAATCTGAATCTACCTGAATTAATTTCACCTGACTTGTGGAGAATTTTATTTTAGTAAAAAATAGTTTTTTAAAAATTGCTACCCTTTTTTTCTGCAGTACTTTAGTGCTCTTAAAACGATTGCTATGCACTATCCTTATCAAATAAGTAGCTTTGAACAATATGAAGCTGAATACAAACGCAGCATCGATGATCCCGCAGAATTCTGGTCATCGATAGCCGAAAATTTTGTTTGGCGCAAAAAATGGCATACTACCCTCAACTGGAATTTTACCGACCCAAAAATTGAATGGTTCAAAGGCGGTAAACTAAATATCACCGAAAACTGTCTCGACAGACATCTTGAAAAATCAGGCGATATGCCTGCTCTCATCTGGGAACCCAATGATCCGGATGAGCACCATCGCATTATTACTTATAAAAAATTACACGAAAAAGTTTGTCAGTTTGCCCATGTACTTAAAAATAATGGCGTAAAAAAAGGCGATCGTATTTGTATTTATATGGGCATGATTCCTGAACTGGCAATTGCAGTTTTGGCATGCGCACGTGTTGGGGCCATTCACTCGGTTATTTTTGGAGGATTTTCTGCTCAAAGTATCGCCGACCGTTTGTACGACGCACAAGCCGAATATATTGTTACTTGCGATGGAGCATTTCGTGGAGCAAAAGATATCCCGCTCAAATCTGTGATCGACGATTCATTGATTGGCAACAGAACAGTAAAAAGAGTTATCGTAGCTACTAGAACTCGTACGCCAGTTTCGATGATCAAAGGACGTGATGTTTGGTGGGAGGATGAGTTAAAGAAAGTAGAGACCTTGGGGTTACACGATTTCCCTGCTGAAGAAATGGACGCCGAAGATCCACTCTTTATTTTGTATACTTCCGGATCTACCGGTAAACCAAAAGGGGTAGTTCATACTTGTGGTGGTTATATGGTATATACGAATTACACATTCGTAAACGTGTTTCAATACAAGACAGGCGATATTCATTTCTGTACCGCTGATATTGGATGGATAACAGGCCATAGCTATATTATTTATGGTCCTCTCAGCGCCGGTGCAACTTCCCTGATATTCGAAGGAGTTCCAACTTTCCCAGATGCTAGCAGGTTTTGGGACATCGTTGATAAGTTTAAAGTGAATATTTTATACACTGCACCAACCGCTATCCGGAGTTTAATGGGATTTGGACTGGGGCCACTTCAAGGAAAAAATTTAAGTTCCTTAAAAGTGTTAGGCACAGTAGGTGAACCCATTAACGAAGAAGCGTGGCACTGGTATCACGAAAATGTTGGAAAAAATAATTGCCCAATCGTTGATACTTGGTGGCAAACAGAAACAGGTGGCTGCCTTATTAGCAATTTAGCTGGAATTACTCCTGCTGTTCCAAGTTGGGCAACCCTACCAATGCCTGGTCTGCAAATGGTCTTGGTAGATGAAGCAGGGAAAGAACTTGTTCAGCAGGGTGATGAAATTATTTCAGGAAATCTTTGCATTAAAGGCCCTTGGCCAGGAATTCTACGAACTACCTATGGCGATCATGAACGTTGCAGAACCAATTATTTTGCAACCTATCCAGGAATGTATTTTACGGGAGATGGTGCCCTGAAAGATAAAAACGGATTCTTTAGAATTACTGGTAGAGTAGATGATGTATTGAATGTTAGTGGACACCGAATCGGTACTGCAGAACTTGAAAATGCAATCAATATGCACGCCGGTGTTATAGAGAGCGCTGTAGTAGGATATGCACATGACGTAAAAGGTCAGGGCATTTACGCTTATGTAATTTACCAAGGATCACATGGTCAAAACACACATGGTACTGCCGAATTAGTTCGAAAAGATATTATGCAAACTATCACACGTATCATTGGTGCAATTGCAAAACCCGACAAGATTCAATTCGTAAGTGGTTTACCCAAAACCAGAAGCGGAAAAATCATGCGCAGAATTCTCCGCAAGATCGCTGAAGGTGAAATGGATAGCTTAGGAGATACTTCGGCATTGCTAGACCCTTCCGTTGTTGAAGAAATCGTCAGCGGGAAACTTTAAAGGGTATTTTGAATTAGATAGCCACTTATAGCTATATTGAAAATTGGTAGTTGAGAAATAAATTCGATTTTAATACGTTTATAATTTTTGTTTTGCCTCTTTAGCATCAACCCTCTACTTATGCAGGAAACAAGATTTGACGATAAAACTATCTTCGAACTAATTAAAGAACAATCGTTAGCCCACCCTAACAAAATTGCTATAAAACATAATGGCACCTCCATTACCTATCAGGAATTAATGATTGCAGTTGACCAATTTGTAGGTTATATACAGTCCAAACAAATCAAAAAAAATGAGATAGTTGTTGTACCAATGGATCGTTCAATTGAAATGATGATTGGGTTAATTGGCTTTCTAAAAATGGGCGTTACCTATCTTCCAATTTTACCCAATTATCCAAAAGAACGACTTAATTATATTCTTACAAATAGTTCTACAACAAAACTTCTTACCTCAAATAAATATCGAAGCAGCTATTCGAACTTTCCCGATACTTTGTATTTCGAAGATTTCTGGAACTCGCGCTCAAACTATTCTGATAAAGATCTGAATAAGGATAACTTATGGAACTGTACTGCATTTGCCCTCTATACATCTGGCTCAACGGGTTTACCAAAAGGTGTTGAAATTACTCAGAAAAGTTTCCATAACCATTTAATGAGTATGCAGCAATTGCCTGGTATCAAAGAAGATGATATCATGCTGAATATTACAACCATTACTTTTGATATTGCTCAATTGGAGCTTTTCCTGCCTTTGATCAGCGGCGCTCAATTATATATTTCAGATATGGAAGAATCCAGAGATGGAAGATTATTACTTGAAACAATTGAGTCAGAGAAAATTTCTATTGTACAGGCTACTCCATTTAACTGGCAGATCTTATTGGAATCTGGTTGGAACAACCCAATTCCCATCAAAGCCCTTTGTGGTGGTGAGGCATTAAGTAAAGACCTTGCCGATAAACTTTGCTCAAAGTGTGATGAACTTTGGAATATGTATGGTCCTACAGAAACTACTATCTGGGCAACCATAAAAAAAATATCACCAACTGATCCAATCATTACTATTGGAAAGGCAATCCACAACTTACAAGTTTATGTTTTAAGCGATGACTTAAAAGAAATGCCTGTTAATGATGTTGGTGAAATATATATTGGTGGCGTAGGTGTGGGAAAAGGTTATATCAACAGCCCTGAACTTACTGAAAAAGTATTTATTGAAGACCCGTTCATAAACAAACCTGGTAATAGAATATATAAAACTGGCGACCTTGGAATACAATTACCAAATGGCGAAATTCAATGCTTAGGCAGGATTGATCATCAAATAAAAATTCGTGGTAATAGAGTTGAAACAGAAGAAATAGAATTTCAATTAAAGCAACAACTCAATATAAAAAATGCAATTGTTACAGGATATAAAGACGTTGTAGGCAATTTAAGATTGGTTGCCTACATAGCGCCTAAAAATCCGGTTGACCCAACAAAATTGGACGATCAAATTAATTTATGGAAATCAAATATTGAAAACTCCTTAGCGGAATATATGATTCCAACAGATTTTATGATCATCAACGAAGTGCCGCTAATGCTGAATGGAAAAGTAAACAGAAAAGCATTACCCCCCCCAATAATTAAGACCTACTCGCATGAATTGAGATTGCCTGTATCAGAGCTTGAAGAGGAACTCAAAAATATCTGGAAGAGAAATATGGGTATCGAGAAAATCTCAACAGATGATAATTTTTTCGAATTGGGAGGAGACTCTTTAATAGCCACAAAAATCATGTTACAGGTTGAAAAATATACAGGTAAGCGAATTCCTAATGCAACACTTTTTCAATATCAAACAATTAAGGACCTTAGTAAATTCATAAATGAAAATGTGAACGATAACAGTTTCAAAGTGCTTGTTTCAATAAAACCAAAAGGTTCAAAATTACCAGTATACATCATACACGCAATTGGCCTGAACTTAATGTTTTTAAGAAATTTTATTCTTCTCCTCAACAAAGAGCAACCGGTATATGGTTTGCAGGCTTTGGGGTTAAACGGCATTGACCAACCTTTAGATGATATGGAAGAAATTGCAAGTGTCTATATTAAAGAAATTATTACACAAAACCCCAAAGGCCCCTATCTTATAGCTGGTTATTCTTTCGGTGGATATATTGCTTATGAAATGGTGAAACAGTTAAAAGCAATGGGAAAGGATGTTAAAATGTTGGCAATGATTGATACCAATATTCAAGAGCGGCTTCATCGTTTTCCATTTTATATAAAAGCATTCAAAAAATTGATGCGTCAAGTACACAAACTTTTCTTTCGGGTGACTGTTACTTTCCAAAATCCTATCGACAGTTTGACTTATCTATGGATAGTTTATTCAAATACAATCAAGTTGAGGTTTAATAAAGATTATGATTCCGAAGATATGCCTCCGTTTATGATGAATATCGCTCAAAAGCTAAACTTAGCCTATTATAATTACGAGTTTAAACCATCACACGTAAAAATAGATTTATTTAAATCAGGGCACCGCATGTTCTTTATAGATGATCCAAAATATCAAGGATGGAAGCCCTATGCGTTAGATGGAATTGATATTCATCTAATACCTGGCGATCACAAAGAGATGTTACTCTCTCCGAACGATCAAGTATTTGCAGATCTATTTCAGAAAAAATTAAATGAAGTAAATTAGATCAGATTTTAATAAAAAATATAAATGCGTTTAGCACATTTGATACTGGCAAATAATAATCCAACCCAACTGGAACGATTGGTTAAACGATTAATCACAGACGAATCCGATATCTATATTCATCTTGATATAAAAACAGAAATTACTCCATTTAAGTATCTGGCAAATTTAAAAAATGTTTTCTTTATAAAACACAGAACAGATATAGAATGGGGCTTGTATAATATGGTGGAGGCAGAGCTAAGAAGTTTTCATCAAATCATCCAAACCCATATTCATTATTCGCATATTAACTTAATTAGTGGCCAGGATTATCCTCTAAAAGATGCACATGAGATCCAAGCGTTTTTGTTTGCATATACAGGAAAATCCTTTATGCGATTTAAATCTATATTCGAAGAATGGCCAGAATCAATTAGAAGGCTTACTAAGTATAACTTGGGTGATTATCGCTTTCCATTACATTATAAAATACAGGGAATTTTAAACAAAATAATGCCCGACAGAAAGATTCCTAAGAAAATGAAACCCTATGGTTTTTCTCAATGGATGACTATTACACCTGCCGCTGCAGAATTTGTTGTAGAATATTTGAAGAAAAATAAAAAGGTAAATAGGTTTTTTAAAATGACGTTTTGCGCAGACGAATTGGTTTTCCAAACATTACTACTCAATTCACATCTAAAAGATACAATCGTAAACAATCACTTAAGGTTGATTAAATTTCAACCCGGCGAATATCGGCCCAGAATACTTACTATTGCAGACGCAAACTTATTAGAAACCTCCGGAAAATTCTTTGCTCGAAAATTCTCAATTGAAAAAGATGCTGAAATTTTAGACTATTTAGATCATATAGCTAAGTAAAAAATTAGTACTCAGTTCACCCCGACTTTAAAATTTATTTTTCTTATTTGTATATCAATAGCATCATTCCTGAAATCAACATCATTACAACTGGAATCCAGTAAACAGAATCTAATTTAAATTTCGCTTTATTTAAATGAACCAATAAATAAACTGGCAAACAACAAAAACACATCAGCATTGGTAGCCAAAGAATCTGATAGGCTGCAGCAACTGAGGGGTATCTGTAACTATTTATAAATAAACCCGACACCCAATACGAACAAATAATAAAACTAATCACTAGCAATAACCAAACCGACGCATTAGAATGTTTTCGTACTTTAACTTGTTTGTGTGGATGTTTCTTATTCATAATTGTTTTATTGCTTCAAGGAAGTAATATTAGCTTTCTGAATATAAATGGTATCTGCTTTAAGTCCTTTTGTAGAATAATTTGTAATGGTTGCATTCGAAACCGAATCCGACTTCACTTCAGGATGAAAAATTTGCACCCTTAAGTTTAAAGATTCTGAGTATACATACCAATTTGCTTTAGTGAGTGTATCCGAAAAATAAAAAGTAGTTGAAGTATAAGATTCGACTCTCCTTTTTAAAGAAACCTTAAACCGTTTTGTGCTAAGTGGGATACTAGTTGCCATACTCACTAAAACCGTATCTTTTAAATAATTGGAGATATTAAAACTAGAGGAATCATCCACACCTTTATAGTCTACTCCATCCAAAATCGCCATCTCCCATGTTAAAGAAGCTTTTTTATAAACGCCACTTACGTCTTCTATTTTTGCAGGATAGGATGGAATTACCGTTTGGTCATACGCTTTAAAGCATGATGTAACTAACAGGTAGCAGGCACAAATATAAAAGACGTTTCGCTTTTTCATTTACAACTAATATGAATTAATTCCTCTATTCAACGTTTTAATA
>JAYUFN010000328.1:0-3819 GCA_043738705.1 Bacteroidota bacterium | reverse complement strand
TTGCTATACCGGGTGCTTATTTGATTGCCAAACTTTCTGAAATAATCGGCAATTTTAAAGCGCTGATGATTACCATCTTTTTCTGGATAGTACTATGTTATATTGGATATTTGATACCTCGTAATGGCATCTATCAATTCTATATTCTTGCAATTTTGGTTGGATTTGTAATGGGCGGTATACAATCTTTAAGCAGAAGTACGTACGCAAAACTGATGCCTGTTACTAAAGACACCACCTCTTTTTTTAGTTTTTATGATGTAACCGAAAAAATTGCGATTGTAATTGGGATGTTTATTTTTGGGCTCATTAACGAAATAACCGGCTCTCAAAGAAATTCAGTTCTAGCACTAGTAATATTTTTTATAATTGGATTTTTGATCTTGTTATTTGCAATGAAAAAACAAAAAACTGAAATGCAATAAATTATGGAACTATATACAATCGAAGCAGGATATTTTAAATTAGATGGCGGTGCTATGTATGGAGTTGTTCCTAAAAGTATGTGGAGTAAACTAAATCCAGCGGATGAAAATAATTTATGTAATTGGGCACTACGCTGTTTATTAATCGAAGATGGAAATCGTTTAATCTTGATAGATAATGGGGTTGGTGATAAGCAGGATTCGAAATTTTTTGGACACTATTATTTAACAGGAAATACCAATATCAACAAAGCCCTTGCTGTGCATGGCTTTCATTGCTCTGATATTACAGATGTATTTCTCACCCATTTACATTTCGATCATTGTGGGGGAAGTATTAAAAGAGAAGGGGAAAAACTAGTACCAACTTTCTCAAACGCCATTTATTGGTCAAACCAACAACATTGGCAATGGGCCACTCAACCAAATGATAGAGAAAAGGCCTCATTTCTAAAAGAGAATATTTTACCCATCATGGAGAGCGGACAACTACAAATGATTGAAATTCCAAAAAATGGTTTAGAAAAAAATGGGCTCTTGGGCCAGGTAAAATTTTCAGATAATATCGATATCCGATTTGTGAATGGGCATACCGAAAAAATGATGTTGCCGCAGATTCGGTATAAAGGTCGCAATGTTGTGTACGTGGCAGACTTGCTACCATCGGTTGGTCATCTTCCAATTCCATTTGTGATGGCGTATGACATGTTTCCCCTTACAAGTATACACGAAAAAAAATCTTTTTTGAAAGAAGCGGTAGAAGCTGACTATGTTTTATTTTTTGAGCACGATGCCTTTAACGAATGTTGTGAATTACAGCAAACAGAGAAAGGAATTCGTCAAAAGAGTTGTTTTAAATTATCGGAATTATAATGATTAAAGCCTAGTGGAAACTGATATTTGAGCTGAGCGGATAACGCAAATTACGGTATTGCATCATGTCAACTTTTACACTTCCTACTACGATTGGGCTTTCGATTCGCAGTGGAACATGGTTGGCATCATCACTCACCCAAACGGTCATTTTTTCTCCGCCCGAAAACATCGTTCCTTTAACTAGCAATGGTTTAAAACGAATCGCCCGAAATTTTCCATACCTAGTTTTAATCACTTCCTTACCCTCGTATTTAATATAGAGGTTATGTACTTCATTGTCGAGGAACATACTAAAAGGAATCTTATCATCGACTTTGTACCTATTATAATCGATATTCCTTGCATAATAAATAGAACTTAGTACATCTTGAATACAAGTCGGCACTTTAAAGCTTCCGTTTGAGGTGATCGCTGTATTAGTTTGTTGATTAAAACTTACATTCTCATGGTGTTTAAAGCCCCCCTCATCAACGTTTCTGATAAATTTCAAAGGCTGCAAATTCGATGTGTCGAAAAAGGTTTCGTAACGATCTCTTACTTTAAATATCCAATCATAACTAGGATTTGAATTTCCTATACCAACAACATGATAAACAGTTTTATTGTTGATATGCTCCAGTGCTACAGAAAAATTAGCATCTCCTGCATTAACATACATGCCAATTACATTGTAAAAAACAACAAAAGAAATACTTTCACCATCCTGAAAAGAAGTATTTCGAATACCACAGAAATCATCTCCTGCGGTTAATCGACGGGATACAACCAGTAATAAAAGGATCAGAAAGATTTTTTTCACACTAAAAATTAAAATGAATTAAATATTTAAACTTGATCAATTTTCTAACAAGGCAACAATCATTCCCTTCTAATCAATTTGTTGTTAAACAACTTCACACTCAAAATTAAAACACTTCCTGCAATTGCCGGTATAATCAGATTTATGATCCAAATACCTGCCGCAGCAGCTATAATTCCTAAGTGATTTATACTGAATAAGCCAAATAGTTGCAAGCTAACTTTTCCTCGAAACCCCAATTCGGCAAGGGCTATAGACGGCACCATCGCCAACACTAGAAATAAAACAGCAACCAACATCATCAAATTCAATACGCCTACTTCTACTCCAAAAACTTGTAATAATAATACATACTGAACAATAAATATGGTATAACGTAAAAAGGAAAGTAGCAAAATTCTTGTTAATTCTCTCCAGTGAAGTGCCTCCAGTTTTTCTATGAAATATCTAATCTTGGCAATAATGGGAATCCTTTCGAGAAGTTGTATAAATAAATTCAAATTGAAATACAAGACCGATAACAACAAAATTCCAATTACCATGGCAATCATCAATCCATCTAGCCAAAATTGATTTAATCCTTCCATCGAATGCAACTCATTCAAAATGCTAAATCGCAATCCTGTTAATGCGATGAACCCAATTATGAATGTAACTAGAGTTTGGCTCATGGAGCCGACTACCGACAAGGCCACAGCCCTTAATCTATTCCCTTCCTTCAAATACAATATTCTACCAACAAAGTCTCCCGTTCTGTTAATGGTATTGAGTGCAAATGCTTGACCCGCTAAAATTGACCGATATGCTACATTGAAGCTAATTAACTCTACCCTGCTCACTAATATTTGCCATTTACGAGCTTCAATACCCCAATTCACAAACATTAGTAAAACAACAAATAATATTTTCCAAATAGATTTTCCGAGGAAAGCCACTTTGATTAACTGCCAGGACGCTTGTACATCTCCCTGTTGCTTTATTTGGTGATAAATAGAAAAAGAGAGCCATATAAATAGAATAGGACCTACAAAATAATTCAGGAATATTTTAAGTTTTCTAGATAGCATCTTTTCTTTTACAACATTACAAAGAACGGCTAACATAGCGAGATTGAAAAATAGCTGGGCCGAATAGATTATTTTTACAGAGATGAACAAAAAATCGCAGATCATTTTAGGAATCGATCCAGGAACTACTGTGATGGGATATGCATTGTTACGCATAGAAAACAATCAACCACAGGTATTGTTAATGGATATTTTAAAACTAGCCCAACAAAAAGATATTTATGCTCGCCTTGAAATGATTCACACCAAAGTAATGGAGCTCATCAAATTATATCAACCAACAACTTTTGCAATTGAAGCCCCTTTTTTTGGAAAAAATGTACAAAGTATGCTGAAATTAGGTAGAGCACAGGGTGTTGCTATTGCTGCAGCTATGCATGCGAAAATTTCTGTTACTGAATATTCCCCTAAAAAGGTAAAGCAATCCATTACTGGCAATGGAAATGCCGATAAGGATCAAGTTTGGAAAATGCTTCAACGCATTTTATCAATTGACGAGCAACCAAAATATTTTGATGCAACAGATGCTCTAGCTGTTGCACTCTGTCATCATTATCAAACGTCTTCTGTTCTTGGTACTGCTGTAAAAGGGTTAAAGGGATGGGATGATTTTATCGCTAAAAATCCGGAGCGCTTAAAAAAATAAATTCTA
>JAYUFN010000327.1:0-3837 GCA_043738705.1 Bacteroidota bacterium | reverse complement strand
ATATTTCCAAAATTACCACTCGGCACAGAAATTATTGGCGGCTGATCGCTAACCTTTAACCACTGTTGATAGGCAAAAAAATAATATAATTGTTGTGGCAACCACCTTGCCACGTTGATGCTATTCGCAGACGTTAGTGTTAAATGTTTATTTAAGTCTGAATCGATAAATGCATCTTTGACCATGGCTTGACAGTCGTCGAAACTTCCCTTTACTTCAAGGGCTTTGATATTTTGTCCGCAAGTGGTTAATTGTAATTCCTGAACAGGGCTTACTTTTCCAGAGGGATATAATATTACTACTTCAATACCTTCCACTCCAAGAAATCCATTTGCTACCGCGCCGCCCGTATCGCCTGATGTTGCAACCAAAACTGTGACCTTATTTTTTTGCTGCTGAGAAAAATAACTCAAACAGCGACTCATAAATCTTGCACCAACATCTTTGAAAGCAAGTGTTGGTCCGTGAAATAATTCCAATGAAAATATATCCTTATTAATCTCAACTAAAGGGAAATCAAAGTTGATAGTTTCAGAAACAATCTTAGTCAGATCATATTTGTTAATTGTATTACCTATATATGGCAACATGATTGCCAGAGCCAAATCTTCTTTTGTATACTCTGCAATATTCTTAATGATGTTAGAATCTACTATTGGGATTCGTTCAGGAAAATATAATCCTTTATCAGGAGCCTGACCTTTGATAGTTGCTTCTCGAAAATCAACAGATGGTGCATTTCTATTAAGACTATAATAATTCATGTGTTTTTTATTGATTTTTGCAACATGTAATTCGCTAACAATCATTTCAGTTGGCAACAAATTTTTATTATGCTCATTTCATGAGTGTAAATAAATAATTTATACAAATCTTACACCGCCATGGTTGACGTTAGTAACATAAGTATGGTGGTCTAATCCAAGTTGTTCGTAAATAATATGCATTTCTTTCTCAACTCTTTTTGCGGTTGTTTCATCTTTACTCAACATAAATATGGATGGCCCCGATCCCGAAATACCTCCACCCAAAGCGCCGGCCTCTTTGCTTTTTTGTTTGATCAAATCAAACCCCGGTATCAGGATGCTTCTTACTGGTTCGATCAATACATCTTCTAAAGAGCGACCGATCAATTCGTAATCAGATTTTAAAAGTCCTGCTACCAATCCTGCAATATTGCCCCATTGTTTGATCGCATCTTTTAGTAATACTTTTTGTTTCAGGATACTTCTTGCATCAGATGTTTTTACTTCAATTTGTGGATGCACAATTGTTACGAATAAAATTGGGGCAGTGAGCGTAACAATATCTAAAGGAAAGATAGAACGAATGAGTGTAACCCCTCCATAGATGCAAGGTGCAATATTATCTGCGTGCTTCACACCTGAAGCTAATTTTTCGCCATTCATGGCAAAGCGAACCAAAGTTTCTTTATCAAATCGATCGTTGAGTAAGCGATTGGCTGCAACTACTGCACCAGCTGCGCTTGCTGCACTTGAACCCACACCGCTTCCCGGTTTAATATTTTTTTTGATCGTCATTTCAAACCCAAACCCTGCTTCTATTTCTTCCATCATGGCTATCAGAGCGGCACCTGCTACATTCTTTTCAGGCTCGGTCGGTAAATTATATGAATCATCATTAATAATAGTAATACCTGGCTTATCAGAAAAACGAATCTGCATTTCATCATAGGGTTCGTTCACTGCAAAACCCAGCACATCAAATCCGCAAACCATATTCGCAACAGTTGCAGGTGAGTGAATTTTCACTACCCGATTAAGATCCAAACCTTTATACATGTTGCTCATAATCTTTGTTCTTTAAAATATTCTGCTAGTTATACTCTTGCCACACGAATGATATCAGCAAATACCCCCGATGCAGTTACCTCGGCACCTGCTCCTGCCCCTTTGATTACCAATGGTTGCTCTGGATATCGCTCAGTAAAAAATAATACCAAATTATCCTTTCCGTATAAATGATAGAAATCCGAATCATTCGGAATATGTTGTAATCCTACGGATGCCTTCCCATTTTCATAAGATGCCACAAATTTCAATTTGCATTTATTCGCAGCTGCACTTGAATAGATGGCTTTAAAATGTGCTTCCTGTTTTTCCATCTCGACATAAAAATCAAGAACTGATCCTTCGAAGCAACTAGTGGGTAAAAAGTATTCATTGCTAATATCTTCCATTTCTAGTTTCTGTCCAGCTTCACGTGCAAGGATCATGATCTTACGCATCACATCTGTACCACCTAGGTCTAGTCTTGGATCGGGTTCAGTATATCCTTCATCTTGCGCCTGTTTCACGATTTGAGCGAATGACTTTGTTCCATCATAATTATTAAATACAAAATTCAACGTGCCTGATAAAACCGCCTGAATTTTTGTGACTTGATCACCACTTCTCAAAAGATCATTTAAAGTACCAATCACTGGTAGTCCTGCACCTACGTTTGTTTCGTATAAGAATAAGGCGTTGAACTCTCTGGCTAAAGATTTTAAATGTTGATAAGATGCATAGGAAGATGAGCACGCAATTTTATTACACGCTACAACTGAAATACTCTTGCTCAATAGATTGCTATAAACATCGGCAACTTCAGCATTTGCGGTTACATCTACAAAGACACTATTTCGAAGGTTTAATTTTTTGATAGCTTCTACAAAGTGATTGATACTTCCCACTTGAGATTGTTGTAATTGAACTTTCCATGCAGATAAGTCAATACCTTCTTCATTGATCAGGATCTTTTTACTATTAGCCATACCAATTACACGAATATGTAAACGAAGATGATCCTGCAGGTATTGATGTTGCTTTAATAATTGAGAAATCAATTTGCTACCTACATTTCCGGTACCAGCAATGAATAGGTTTAATTGTTTATAAGTCGTTTCAAAAAATTCTTCGTGTAATACATTGATTGCTTTTTGAACATCGGCAGCAGAAAGGACTGCAGATATATTTTTTTCTGAAGAACCCTGTGCAATAGCTCGTACATTGATACCATTTCTTCCAAGCACTCCAAACATTTTTCCACTGATGCCTGGATGACTTTTCATTTGTTCGCCAACCAATGCTACTATAGATAACCCCTTTTCTACTTTCAACGGATCTACTTTGCCGCTTTGTATTTCGTAGCTGAATGCATGATCGATAGCGCGCTTTGCTTTAACGGTATCTGTTTCGTTAATTCCTACACAAATGCTGTGTTCCGAAGAACTTTGTGTGATCAAAATAACGTTTACTGTTTCGTTTGCCAAAGCTTCAAATAGTCTTTTCGAAAACCCAGGTATTCCAACCATGCCGCTTCCTTCCAGACTCAACAGACTTATTTTATTGATCGAAGAGATACCGCGAATAATATTATCGGTATGTGCCGAACTATTTTCGATGAGCGTTCCATATTCTTGCGGAGCAAAAGTGTTTTTGATCCAAACAGGAATATTCTGTTTCATTACCGGTTGTATGGTTGGAGGATAAATAATCTTGGCACCAAAATGGGAAAGCTCCATTGCCTCCTGATAAGAAATGCGATTGATTGGCTTGGCATTATTTACTAGTCTTGGATCTGCTGTCATCATTCCGCTTACATCGGTCCATATTTCTAACACTGATGCATTTAGTGCAGCCGCATAGATTGCACCTGTATAATCCGATCCTCCTCTTCCCAAAGTTGTAGTATGATCATTCACGTCACTAGAAATAAATCCAGGGGCAACATAGATCTGGCTAGGGTTCTCAGAAAAATATTTTATAATTATTTCATTACTCACAATAAAATCAACAGTAGCATTACTATGATTTGAGTTTGTTTTGATGAGTA
>JAYUFN010000326.1:0-3840 GCA_043738705.1 Bacteroidota bacterium | reverse complement strand
TTGCTGGCGTAGAGTAAACTGCCGTTTTGTTTTTGGCAAAATATTTTTGCTTCTTCCCAATGTTCCAGCCAACCCGTAGATCCGCAAACTACTGGGATCCCTAATTCCAGGCATTTCATCACATTATTAAATGCACTGTGAGGTCCAGTGAATTCTATGGCAACATCTGCTTTAGAAATATTTTCCTGACTAAATTCTTCGGCATTGTTGATATCGATTTTTAAAACTATTTGGTGACCTTTTTCAAGAACGATGGATTCGATTGCTTTCCCCATTTTACCGTAGCCAATCAATGCGATATTCATATTTTTATTTTGTTTGTATAGGAATGTTGTATCATTAAAGCCTTGTTACTGTGCGTAAAAGTAAATGTAATCACAAGAAATATCATCTTACCTCATAAAGTCGATGCTCTGGTTTTCGTGCCGTAAGTGTAAACGTAAGTCCTGTGCTCCTTGTTGTAGGATTAAATGCAGGTTTCACATTCATTGATAAGTCACTACTTACGTCAAATTCTTTTAGGTGCGCAAAGACGGTTGCGTCAACCACATTTAAACCCCAGGCTAATAAGAAAAATAATACGGAATAATCCCGATCTCTTCGAAATGAATTTCGATAACTCTGCAATGATATAGTAGTTAGAGTTACCAACTGTGGGTCGATCAGTTTTAAATCGGCAGTATCTGTTGGGTTTATACGCACTTTGTATTTTGCTTCATAAGCGAATTTGGTTTTTTTATACCAAGTATTATTGTAAACAAATAAGCCTGCTGGTATCCCAACAGCTGCATATACAAAAGGAATTTTCCAATATTCTTTATTGTAGATCTGTCCCCAGCCCGGTATCATTGCAGATCGCCTAGTAGCTTTTCGGGGGTCGTGTTTTTTTATAACAATCGTATCAATTTCCGGCGTCTTCTTGGTTGCATGTTTCGAAGTATCGATCTGTGCAAAAGAATTCTCCAGCATTACTGTGAAACAAAAAAAAAGTATTAAAAGTCGAAATATTTGCATCTGAATTAACTGACAGTAACATTCATCGTTTCCAAAATCTTATTCAACTCTTCTAATGAATAATATTCAATGCTGATGCTACCATAGCCTTTTTTATTATGAGCCATTTTGACTTTCGTTCCAAAATGGGAGGCTAAATTATCTTCAATTCTTTTATAAGCAGAAGGGAGGTCTAACTTTAGTGGAGGGTTATCAGCAGCATTTTTTTCTGACTTATACATTTTACGAACCAGTTCTTCGGTTTGACGAACATTCAAGCCTTTACTTTGGATCTCTTTATAAACAAATAGTTGTTTGTCGATCGTGTCAATATTCACCAATGCTCTTGCATGTCCCATACTAAGTTTACCGCTACGTACAGCAAGCTGAATATCTGGTGGCAATTTTAGCAGCCGAATATAATTGGTAACAGTACTTCTTTCTTTACCCATTCTTTCTGCAACTTGTTCCTGCGTGTAATTTAGCTCTTCCATCATACGCTTATAGCTAAGTGCGACTTCCATCGCATTGAGGTTCTCTCTTTGCAGATTTTCAAGCAAGGCAAGTTCTAGCAATTGATGGTCGTTGGCCTGGCGAATGTACACGGGTACATCTTTCAAGCCTGCGATCTTGGAAGCTCTGAATCTTCTTTCACCAGCAATCAACTGATATTTTCCGTTGGCTAGTTTTGATACAGTAAGTGGCTGAATGATATCGTGTATCTTGATAGAAGCCGCAAGTTCATTTAATGCAGTTTCATCGAAATCCTTTCTTGGCTGTTTTGGATTGATAATTATTTCTGAAATCTGTAATCTATTTGTTGAAGTAACTTCCTCCACAACATTAGTTTTCAAATTACCTTCTGTAGTTTTTAAATCTGCATCAATATTCTGCAATAAAGACCTAAGGCCTTTGCCAATCAGATCTTTATTATTTTTTGGTGTACTCATTTCTATGCTGGTTTCTGAGGGTCTACTTAGTATCGCTTTGTACTTGTGTACTATTCGATAATTCGTTCTTGATTACTCATTTTTGTGAGACCGTTATTCTGTAATATTTCCTTCGCCAAATTCAAATAATTAATTGCGCCTTTACTCTCTGCGTCATACAAAATAACAGGTTTGCCTACACTTGGTGCTTCACTTAAACGAGTGTTTCGATGAATGATGGTGGAAAAAACCATGTCATCAAAATGCCTTCTAACTTCACTCACCACCTGATTACATAAACGCAAACGACCATCATACATCGTCATCAAAATACCTTCTATTTTCAAATCAGGGTTTAAACGATTTTGAACAATTTTGATGGTATTTAATAGTTTTCCTAATCCTTCTAATGCAAAAAATTCGCATTGTACGGGAACTACAACACTGTCAGCAGCCACTAAAGAATTCACTGTAATCAAACCCAGTGACGGAGAGCAGTCAATTACTATGAAATCGTATTTGTTTCTTACTGCCTCAAGAATGCCCTTCATTACATTTTCGCGATTAGGATAATTGATCATTTCAATTTCTGCACCAACTAAATCAATATGAGAAGGAAGTAGATCTAGATTCGGAACATCGCTCTTTAATATCACGTCGGCTGCATTTGCATTATTCACCATGCAGTCGTATAAACTATTTGTAATATTGTGTAAATCAAAGCCAACTCCAGTAGTACTATTTGCCTGAGGATCTGCGTCTACCAATAATGTTTTGTATTCCAGCACAGCTAGACTTGCCGCAACATTAATTGCAGTAGTAGTTTTTCCGACCCCGCCTTTTTGATTGGCAATGCCAATAATTATTGCCATAAAATCTTCCGTTTGTCTGCTATTGATTAAAAATCTGGTTTCAATTTCAAATCGTTACTAAAGCTCCGATCTCAGGCAATAATAAGCATTTACCCGCTCATTCGAATGTACTTTGCACTGCTCCAGTATCAATTTTTATAAAACCAAAGGTATTAATGGGATCAGCATGCCCATTCGATAAAAAAATATAAGCTTCTACAATCATTTTTATATTAATAACTGCGGCTAATTCATGGAAAAAAAATATAAATGGGTCGAAAAGAATCTTTTTGCCAATAATTGCTACTTCAAAACAAGAATTTCCGTAATAGCTGAATTTCATTTGTATTTTTATAATGGATGCCAAAAATACACTTTAGACTAGATCTTGGAAACAATATTATCTTAGAATTGTTAAATAGCTGATTGGAACATTTCTCAATTTTACAAATAATTATTTTTCGTAATTCAAAAAATAAAATATGTTTAACAATAAATTGAAACAGCATTCGTCTATCTATTTAACTTAATATCGATCTCATGAGAAATGCTAGTACTTGGTGGATTATTGCAGTGATTATGTTGGTTTTGGACTTTTATGTCTACCAAGCTTTGAAAACAGTAACACAAAATGCTGGCGATAAAACAAGGATGTTCATTCACGTTGGCTATTGGGTTATTTCTGCGGCAACGTTGATATTGTTAATGTCTTTTCCCTATATACAAACTTTACAGACTTCTAAAATATTTAGAAATTATGTGTTTGCTACCCTAATCGGATTATTCTTTGCGAAATTGTTAGGCTCTCTTTTTTTTATATCAGATGATTTGAGAAGAGGATCTCTCTGGTTGATGAGTAAATTATTTCCTAATGTTGGAGCACAATTTATGAGTGAAGGAAATGCAATTCCAAGATCTATGTTTTTAAGTTGGCTGGGCTTGGGTATCGGAACTACCTTGTTTGGTACCTTATTATATGGGTTTTCTAATAAATATAATTATCAGATCAGACGAATTAAACTAGCTTATCAAAATTTGCCAGAAGGTTTTAAAGGGATGAAACTGGT
>JAYUFN010000325.1:0-3851 GCA_043738705.1 Bacteroidota bacterium | reverse complement strand
TAAAGAAGCTGTTGTTGACTCTTCTATTATTAAATTATCAGAAGCCATTCAGAAATTTTATCAAGGAAGTGTAAATGAGGAGATGAATCTTCGAAAGAGGTTAAATGAGGGAGAAAAGACCTTAGCTGAAACGAATTTGAATATCATCGCTCAAATAGATGCAGCATTAGAAATCTTATTGCAAAAAGAACTTACGGCTCGAAAACAACATTTGGTAAATGCTCTGATCACTGCTTCTGAGGCAAGAGAATCTATTTCGAGGATTTCATGGGGATCTCTAGGGATTATTTTATTGATTGTGGTGCTTTTGTCATTCAATATTTATCGGTTAATTAAGTATGAAACAAAACTAATTATTGCACGTGAGGATGCAGAAAAGATGACGCAGATGAAGAGCCGCTTCTTAAGTAATATGAGTCATGAAATTCGTTCGCCTCTAACTTCGATTATGGGGTTTACAGATATCATAGATCGCCTTGAAGTAGACCCAGAAAAGAAAAAATACCTACAAGCTATTAAAACCTCTTCGGATCATTTATTGCACACCGTAAATGATGTGTTAGATTTTTCAAAACTGGATGCGGGGAAATTAAAACTGGAATACCAGCCTTTTAATATTGTTGAAGCTATTCATGAAGTGGCATTTGCATTCACTGCGGCTGCTGCCGAAAAAGGAATTGTGATAAGAGAGGAACTCACAGTTTCAAAAGATTTAATTGTTTTTGGAGATAGATTCCGATTAAAGCAAATCTTATTTAATTTAACGAGTAATGCTATTAAGTTTACAGAAAAAGGTGCTGTTGTGATTACTGCTGATGTATCATTTAGAGCAGATCATGAAGCGAATATCAGAATCAAAGTTGCTGATTCAGGAATCGGAATTCCACAAAACCAATTGGGTTCTATATTTGAAGAATTTACGCAAGTCACTGCTCAGGATAAATCTAGTGAAACAAGACGTTCAATACGAGGCACTGGTTTGGGGCTGCCTATTTGCAAAATGCTTGCAGAACTTCAAAGTGGAAATATTGAAGTGCAATCTAAAATAAATGAAGGTTCAGTATTTATTGTTTCACTTTTGTATCAGGTAGATATTCGCCCACTTGCGGAAGAAATAATTCAGGCATTACCACAAAAAAATAAACCTGAGCAACTCTTTCATGATAAAAAAGCACTTGTAATTGAAGACAACGACATGAATGCAATGCTGCTTGGTTTATTACTTAAAAAGCAACATCTTTCTTATGATTTAGCTAAAGACGGTCAAGCGGGCTGGGATCTTTTCAATGCAAATAAATATGATATTGTCCTTACCGATATCAATGTTCCTAAAATGACAGGAGATCAGCTGGCAACCGCTATTCGAAATCATCCAAATGGTAAAGCGGCGATGCCAATAGTAGCTTTAACTGCAACAATTGTGCAAGACGATCTAGAGGCTTATCGCAATGCAGGCATCTCCGATATTTTAGTGAAACCATTTAAAGAATCTGATTTGAAAGCGATGCTTCAAAAACATTTATATCCCGAGTCTAAAATTTAATTTATCTGAATAATACTTGTACAGTTTCTTCTGACTGCTGTTGTAATACCTTGATTTTGCTTTCACATAATTCATTTATAATTACCTCATTATAATGCCGAATGGTGAGAAGGGAGAGCCCTTTTTCTACTTGAACATCAAATAAATTATCCGCAGCCAATGCTAGTTGCTCTATTTTGTCAGCTCTGTTATCCAAACAAACAAAAACACTGATGGCCGCAGTTTGTATCAAGTTAGGTTTGATGTGTAATCGATTCAATAATCTATAAAGTTCTATAATTGGTTCATCTCCAATAAATGAAAAGTCTTGTGTTTTAAGTTGTATTAAAACTTGATCTTGCTTCATCACAATAATTGGAGGTAAATCTTTTGTTTTTTTCTCGTGAATAATTGTTCCTGCAAGACTACTGTCAAAAAAACATTTTACATATAATGGGATGTTTTTATTTTGAAGTGGTTTGATCGTTTTTGGGTGAATTACTTGGGCACCATAATAGGCCATTTCAATTACTTCTGTATAATTCAACTCATCTATCAATATTGCGTTTGGATACAATTTTGGATCTGCATTCATTACACCTTTCACATCTTTCCATATCGTAAGGCTTTCAGCATCGAGAATATTTGCAAAGATGGCAGCGGAATAATCACTCCCTTCCCTGCCAAGGGTAGTGCTTTCATTATCATCGGTTGCTCCAATATATCCTTGTGTAATGATTATTTTACAGCCTTCTTCTAAAACAGTTGAAACTTGTTTAGTAATTTTTTCTTTTGTACTTACCCAGTCTACTGTAGCATCTCTGAAATTATTATCTGTTCTTATTGAATCACGTACATCGAGCCACACATTTTGAATCCCTGATTCATTAAGGTAGTGACTCACAATACAAGTACTCAGCAATTCGCCAAGGCAAACAATTTGGTCGTAATAATAATCGAATTCCCTAATAGGTTTGTCGTGAAGAAGCCATTCTATTTCAGTAAAAAAATCAGCCATTTGTGCGATACATTCATTGAATTTTGTAACGAGTAAATATTTGCTGGTATTAAGATGTTGTTGTTTAATTAATTGAAATAGTTGAATTGCTTCGTCATTCTTTCCTCTATAAAATGATTCGGCCACTTTTTCCAAAGCATTTGTTGTTTTGCCCATTGCCGAAATAATAATCACTAAATTGTTATCGCTATTCTCCAAGACAATTGATGCTAGGTTTTTCACCCGATCAATACTATTCACACTAGCCCCCCCGAACTTAAATACTTTCATCATTTGTTATTTAAAAAATTGGTAAGCAAAGATAGGAGAGAACAGATCGTAGTTTATCCAAAAATTACTATCTAATTAAAACCCCATCATTATCTTTATAGAACGAATTAAAAACTCATTTAATAAAATAACATGCGATATTTTGGTACACTGATCATTATGCACTGTTTTTTTTATCCGGTAAAAGCGCAGCCCCATACTCCAGAAACCGAACAGTTTTATTATAATGCGAAAGGCCTGAGTTTTGTGCCAGCACTTAAAAAACCTGGTCTAATTTACGAAGGGCAGTTGTATAATAATAAGAGGGGGTTAGATTATTTAATCGCCAAACTACATAAGCCGGAATACTATTTAGCATACTCCGATTACCGAAGAAACAAAACATGGGCCTCAGTTTTCAATATTTTAGGTACTACAACTTCCATAATAGGTTTAATTGGCACAAATGATAATAGAAATATAAATTGGTATTTATTGGGAGGTGGTATCTTGCTGAATGGTTCTGCCGCAGTTTTGAATTCGGCAGCGGCTCAGCATTTAAAAACTATTGCAGTATTGATGGATCAACGATATAAACAAACAGGAATGATGGGGGCACCTCAAAATTTGAGCATTAGTATTCCGTTAAAATAGAACTATGATTGATATAATTATTTCAGTTAAAAATCTCCAAAAAAATTACGGCGATTTTGCGGCAGTTAAAGGCATTAGTTTTGATGTGAGAAGAGGAGAAATATTTGGTTTGCTCGGGCCAAACGGTGCTGGTAAATCTACTACTTTGGAAATTATTGAAACCCTAAGAGAAAAAACCAGTGGCGAAGTATTTGTTGATGGCTTTAACCTCGATGACTCCCCTAATGAAATAAAAAAAATTATTGGAGTGCAATTACAAACTTCGGGGTATTATCCTAGTTTAACCCTAACCGAATTGATCTATTTATTTGCCGGTTTGTATAATGAAGTGATTGATCCATTAACACTTTTAGACAGGGTAAACCTACGAGATAAGGCTAAAGCAAAATTCAAGGAATTAAGTGGGGG
>JAYUFN010000324.1:0-10649 GCA_043738705.1 Bacteroidota bacterium | reverse complement strand
TTATTGGCGGTATGCGTGTACTAAATACCAATGTGGATGATTCTCAAAATGGAGTATTTACAAAACAGGCAGAAGCATTAACGAATGATTTCTTTGTGCACTTAATTGATTTTAGCACAACTTGGAAGGCAAGTTCAGCATCACAAAATACATTTGAAGGAAGCGATCGCTCAACAGGCAAAAAATTATGGTCGGCTACTCGTGTGGATCTAATTTTTGGATCTAATTCAGAATTACGCGCCCTTGCTGAAGTTTATGCATTTGAAGATTCAAAAGAGAAATTCGTGCACGATTTTGTTGCAGCATGGACGAAGCTGATGAACCTCGACCGCTTCGACTTAGTATAATGATAGAACAGTGCTATTTAATTTAAAAGATGGTCTGGAAACAGGTCATCTTTTTTTATATCCATAAAAAAAGTAACGCCCCAAAGATTGGGGCTTTACAGCTAAGATATTATAATACGATTACGCTATTGCTTCCACCGTAGTTATTGGCGCTTAGGCTATCCGCTTCTGGCTCATTAATCCACTCAGTAGCATTCACACGATACTTGAATTCGTGCTGGGAGTTTTTGGGTAAAGAAACTTCCGCACTAAAAGTACCATCTTTCTTTTTGCTCATTACAATGGAATTTTCCCAATCACTGTTCAAGCCTAAGATTTCAATAGTTTCAGCGTTTTCAACGTTAAAACTAAATTTTACTTTACAATAATCTTTGGTCTTGAAATAGGTTTTTTGTACCATTTTTATTATTTTTTTACACTTGTTAATACCTACACGCAGAAAAGGTAACCCAAAAAGACAAACGGTTACAGTAAAATAATTATGTTTAAAATTTTAAATATAATACTCAAACAGGGTTCCACTCAACCTAACATCCGGTTCTGCTTTTTATCAATTATATTTAACCTATTGTGAAAATTTGCAACCCATTTAATATTATAAATTAAGCTTGTATGTTTATAAAGCAGCTTTTCGTACTAACGTTTCTCAGTCTTAACGCCATTTGTTTTGCCCAAAATGAATTGGTAAAAATCGAACCCATCAGTTTCTCGAAAGTGGTGATCACTGACCATTTCTGGAAGCCGAAACTGCAATTAATCGCCACAAAAACTTTAAAGGCTTGTATTTATCAAACAGAAACTGCTACCCCAAGACTACGCAATTTTCAAAAAGTTGCGCGCAAAAAAGGTGAAAAACATGAAGGCATTTTTTATGACGACAGCGATGTTTTTAAAGCACTCGAGGCAATTGCATATTCCTTAAAAAATAATCCTGATTCTGGCCTAGAAAATAAAGCAGATGAATGGATCGATATCATTGCAGCCGCTCAACAACCCGATGGATACTTAAATACCTATTTCACGCTAGGTGATATTGAAAAAAGATATACCGATATGAGTATGCATGAAGACTATAATGCTGGTCACATGATCGAAGCAGGGGTTGCTTATTATTATGCAACAGGCAAAAGAAAATTTCTTGATGTGTGCATTCGCTGGGCGAACCATTTTGATGCATTATTCGGACCCTCAAAACGTAATTGGGTAACCGGACACCAGGAACTTGAACTTGCTTTAGTAAAACTCTATAAAGTAACAAATGATAAAAAATATCTCAGTCTCGCTGATTGGTTATTATCTGAGAGGGGTCATCAAAATGCAAAAGGGTATACTTGGACAGAATGGAAAGACACTGCTTATGCGCAGGACCTTGTTCCAGTAAAAATGCAGAAAAAAATTACAGGGCATGCTGTTCGTGCAATGTATCTGTATACAGGAGCTGCAGATGTTGCTGCTCAAACAGGCGACACTGGATATTTGGTAGCCATGCAAAACGTATGGAAAGATGTAGTCTATAAAAATATGTACCTCACGGGTGGGATTGGATCGTCGGGAAGTAATGAAGGCTTTGGGATGGATTATGATTTACCAAACGAGCAAGCCTATTGCGAAACCTGCGCTTCAGTTGGAATGGTATTATGGAATCAAAGAATGAATGCATTAACCGGTGATGCTAAATATATGGATGTACTAGAACGTAGTTTATATAATGGCGCATTGGATGGATTAAGTTTATCTGGCGACCGTTTTTTCTACGGGAACCCGCTTGCTTCTAACGGAAAAAATGCACGACGCGAATGGTTTGGCACAGCTTGTTGCCCAGCTAACATTGCAAGATTAATTGCCAGCATTGGAGATTATATTTATGCGAAAGATCAGGAATCGATCTATATCAATTTATTTATCGGAAGCGAAACAAAAATCAACCTAAAAGGAAAGGATATTGGCATAAAAATGGAAACAAATTATCCATTAGATGGAAATATCAATATCGAAATAACTGCTGCTTCACCTACTAATTTTAAAGTACAGTTACGTAAACCAGGATGGGTAAACAATACAGTTGTTCCTGGTAATTTATATCAGTTTACTTCATTCACAACCATCCAACCTACCATTCTTGTAAATGGAAAACCGGTAAGCACAACTGAGCAGAATGGATATTATATAATTCAAAGGCAATGGAAAAAGGGAGATATTATCAGCTACCAATTACCAATGGAAATTAAAAAAGTACAATCAAGTGATGCGGTTAAAGCTAACCAGTTTCGTATGGCATTGGAACGGGGCCCATTGGTTTATTGTATAGAAGGAGCCGATAATGATGGCAAAGCTTGGAATATACTAATGCCATCTGATTACAGTTTCGAAGAAAAGCCAATGAAAATTTTACAAGAAAACATTATTGCGTTAAGTGCCAAACTACCCACCATTCAAATTGGATCCGACGGTAAAAGTATTTTGACTACTGAAAAGAACGTACTAGCAATCCCTTATTATACTTGGTGTAATAGAGGAAGTAATCAAATGCAGGTTTGGATTCCAACAACTATAAAAGACATTAAACTGAATAATTAATCTTTACTACATTTTCGCTAATATTTTTTCTTAAATTCATAGAACAATCACAAAAGTATTTCTAAAACCAAAATAATTGCGCCATGAACTCCAGAAAAAAATTCTTATACCAGTCTTCTATGTTAGTTGGTGGCGGCCTTCTAGCATCAGCTACAAATAATAAGGCATTTGCAATTTTTAAAAATAAAATAGCACCAAGCGAGCAAATAAATATTGGTGCTATTGGAATAAATGGAATGGGTTGGGCGAATGTGCAGGCTGCCTTAAAAATCTCTTCGGTAAATCTTGTGGCGATTTGTGATATTGATCAATCGGTGATTGATAAGAGATTAAAAGAATTGTCTGCAAAAAACTATCCTACCGCTAATATCAAAGTATATCGGGATTACAGAAAGCTACTGGATCAAAAAGATATAGATGCCGTAATAATCGGAACGCCAGATCATTGGCATGCATTAATCATGATCCATGCTTGTGAGGCTGGCAAAGATGTATATGTAGAAAAACCCGTTGGAAATAGTATCATCGAATGCCGCACCATGGTAGCCGCACAGCAACGGTATAATAAGATTGTCCAAGCAGGCCAATGGCAACGTAGCCAACAACATTTTAAAGACGCTGTTGATTTTGTACAGAGCGGTCAACTCGGAAATATTCGCACAGTAAAAGTTTGGTGCTATCAGGGCTGGATGCGCCCTCAGCCTGTTGTTCCCGACAGTGCAGTTCCAGAGGGAGTAGATTATAAACAGTGGTTGGGACCAGCTGCAACTAGGGCATTCAACGCAAGCCGTTTCCATTTTCATTTCCGTTGGTTCTGGGATTATGCCGGAGGTTTAATGACCGATTGGGGCGTACACCTTTTAGATTATGCCCTTCTTGGTATGAATGCCAGCACGCCCAAAACAATTGATGGAATGGGGGGAAAATTTGCTTACCCCGAATTGTACGAAGAAACGCCCGACACATTAACAACCATGTACGAGTTTGATGGATTTAACCTGGTTTGGGATTCCGCGATGGGGATTGATAATGGTTCTTATGGAAGAGACCATGGCATCGCCTATATCGGAAATAATGGAACCTTGATTCTAAACCGTGGAGGATGGGAAGTGATCGAAGAAAAACAGTCTAAGAATAAAATTAATAAGCCCTTTGAAAAATCATCCGATAATGGGCTAGAAAAACACTGGCAGAATTTTATAAGCGCTGTTAAATCAAGAAAAACAGAAGACCTTCATTGTTCAATCCAAGCTGGTGCACATGTGGCTACTGTTGCGCAGATGGGGAATATCTCTTTTCGTTCGGGTCAAAAATTGTATTGGGATAAATCGAGCGCACAATTTACAGATCAATCTATCAACGATCAATATCTAATGAAGGAATATCATAATGGTTATTCGCTTCCTAAAGTTTGATTTCGTTTGGCAGGCTAATTATAAATTCCGTCCATTCATTGATTTTACTTTTCACTTCGATTTGACCACCTAAAAATTCAATTTGTGTTTTAACCATAAATAATCCAAGTCCCTTGCCTTCGATATTTAAATTAAATCGTTTATACAACCCAAAGATAGAATCACCATATCTGTTTAAATCAATCCCAATACCATTGTCCTTGAAGTGAATTTTAATTAGATCGTTTTCTATTTCTGACCATATTTTTATTTCTGGTGATTGTTGGGGTTTCGAAAACTTTAGGGCATTAATTATTAAGTTATAAAAAATACTTTTCAAATAACTACTGATCGAATAACAATTTGTTGCTTTTGTAAAATCTCTTGTGATATGCGCACCCTTCTTCAGAATAATAAGGTTATTGTCTTCTCGGATTGAGTATATTAATTGGTCGAAAAAAATATTTTCTTTTTCATCCATACTTACTTTTTTCAAGTTAAGTACTTGTGATAAATCTTTAATCACTCTATCCAGCGAGTCGGCAGATTCAGAAATCCCTTCTAAAAGCATGTGTTCGTCTCCTCCAGTAGGTATTCGTTTTAAAAGAATCTCCTTTAATCCAAGGATATTAGATAAAGGGCTTCTAATATTATGCGATAATATATAAGAAAACTGCTCTAGATCACGGTTTCGTTTTAAAAGGTCTTGAGTTATTTTTTTCTGTTCTACTTCCAGAATTTTTTTTTCCGTTATATTTTCTTTCACAGCAATATAATTAGAAACCTCCCCTTTACTATTTAGTACAGGTGATATCACAGCGTATTCCCAGTATAGCTCCCCATTTTTTTTCTTGTTACATAACTCTCCACTCCATTCTGTATTATGTGTTATTTTACCCCATAGATCTTCATATTCCCCTTCACTAGTATGCCCAGATTTTAGTATTCTGGGATTTTGCCCAATGGCTTCTTCAAAACTGTAGCCTGTTAATTTAGAAAAAGCTGGGTTTACATATTCAATATTCCCACGATCATCCGTTATCACTATTGAAGCATGGCTTTGTTCAATTGCTTTCAACACTTTTTTTAATTCTCTTTCTACGCCTTTTTTTTGTTCAACTATGTAAAAGGCTTGTAAAGCGAAATTGATATTCTCAGAAACATTTACCAGCAACTCGATTTGCTCATCAGTAAAATAAAATGGCTTTGAAGTATACAAGACAAATATGGCAACTACGATCTCATTAGTTTTTAAAGGCAATGCAATACACGAGCGGAACCCTCTTTTAAGTCCCTCATTTTTCCAAACAGCCATCGTAGGATCATTTTCAATATCATTAGAATAACAATAGTTACCCTCGCGATAAGCCCTACTGGCAGGACCCTCACCCTCAGGCTGATTGGCAGTTGAAATAATTTTTACGACATCAAGATAGCCTTGCCCTTTGCCGGCACTACACAATGGAATTAGTTTTTTACTTTCGTCATTGACTTTCCCTACCCATGAAAATATAATGTCATCAAATCCAACCGCCATTTCGCAGATTTTGCTATATAGTTCATCGGGCGTTTTTGCATGTAGTGTGATTTCATTTGCCTTACTTATGAATTCATATATTTCCTTCGACTTAATGATTTCCTCTAGATTCTTTTTGCTTTCTGTTTTATCGCTAAAATAAATAGAGCTCCCCTGTTCAGAGGTGTAAATATTCACTTCAAACCATTTTAATGTTCGCAAGTGCAAAAACTCAAAGTTCCAAACCCTTTGTTCTTCATTAGTAATTTTTGGCAATTTACTCTTAGCACATAATGAGATTTCGTCAAACAGTTTTTCAAAAGATTTTCCTTCTAACTGATTTTCATCAAGCCCAAAAATAGAATTCACATGTCCACTTGCATAGATGATATTGTAGTATTGATCGGTTCCAATAATAACATCTTTTATACGCTTAAAAACATCTTTTATAATTGCGGTTTGCACTATTAGGTCTTGTTCTAATACCTTATTTGTTTTTTCCAGCGAATCTGCTAGTCTCACAACTTGCTCCTGCGATTTTTCTAAATCGGAGATATTCTTATTGATCATGTCAGAATAAACAATATTCTGTTGAATCAACTTATTCTTTAGCTTGATCTGGTTGTTCAGTCTGAGCAAGGTATAAGCTATGAAACAGAAAACGCAGGTTAGCAAAGATATTACTAGTATATAAAGGGTTCTTGTTTGCGAAATATGATCGTCTTGAAGCTTGTACAATCGATCTTTAATGCCTTTATAAACAAAATTATATTGACCTATGAAACCAAAAACAATTTCCTTATCCTTAGAACCATTTAGAATACTGATGGCGCTATCAGGGTGATTATTTTTACTTAGAAAAATTAAACTACTCGATAGTTTTATCTTTTCATTTAAAAACGAATCCAGTAAAATAATTTCGTTTTCGTTGAAAAATTTTAAATTAATAGGCTTTTTAAGGCTATCTAAAACTTCATTAGCAATGAGGTAACCACCTAAAATTTCATCAGTTACTTTAGCATTAGAAGCAATCAGATAAGGCTTTTCGTTTCTTTCGATAAGTGTAATAGCAGTATTGAGTTTGTCTAAATAATCTAGCATTAGTAGATTCGACTTTACATCTTTGTTCAGTTTAGTAGCAGATTCTATATCCGCATACATCGAGATAGTAGAGAAAACTAACCCAGTTAGAATTACTGTATAAATCACTACTGAACGATTATATTTTAGGCTATATTTTTTCATATACTCAAATATTACATCAAATTCCCTAGTGGCCCCAGATTGATATTTAAGTCATTGTCGTTGAGGTTAAAATATTTTTTCAATTCCTCCATTTTGTTTTCCAATTTCATTAATGTTTCACCCAATCGTTCAATTTCACTATCCGTCAACGTTCCTCCATCTACCCTTCGCATTGCTTGCTTCTCAATTAATTTTCTAATTAACTCTACTATTGTAAGTACCAATTTGGCTAGTCCAGATTCAGCATTTTCTGGTGTTAGCGCCAGTTTGGAAGAGTCGTTGGTAGTTAATTGTTCAATTTCATTTGTGAACTCCTCAAAAAAACCTGTATTAAAAAGTAATTTATTTTCAGTCATTGGATATTTATTTCAGCGTATTATCTACAAAATTATAAGGCGGCCAAGGCCCTGTTAGCGTAAAATTGATGGAAGTAAATTCAAGCTGGAGCAGGTTGACAAGGTTGATCAATGCTTCTTTTTTATCGATTTCCATTAAAACATAGGTATCAATAAGTTTTGAGCTTGCGCCATGTTTATCAAATAGGAAGCTAGCATTAAGCTGTACTAAGTGTTCGCCAATTTTTACCAATATCTGCTCTTTAAAAGTCGAATATTGTTCCTCAACTCTGTGTATGACTAATTTCTTTTCTACATATTGACGAAAAATTGAACTTGCCGCTTTTATGGTATGGCTTTCTAGTTCAATACCTTGAAGTGAGGCTTTTAATTCCATAGCAGTTTTTAGTCGATCACTCTCAAAATTGATCTTAATACCAAACTCAGATTTGTTCTCTAAACGCAGTAGTTTATTTTCGAAATTGGATGCATTTTTAATAAGCATTGTAAAAACCTGATTGTTTGATTCGATGATTGAACCGAACCTCATTGGCAATAGCGTATAATTTATCAATAAAGATTCTATGACACTAGCATAAGCTAAAACATTTGGTAGGTCTTTGGTTAAAACATCTGCTGTTATATTACAAACAATTGCTGCCAATTTGTTTAACTGAATAATATGTAATGTTGAATCAGCATATCCTTTCAAAGAGGAAACTGTGTCAAATAACTTTGAATCATTTTGTTTGACGAGTAAAATAGCATAGATAAGTTTTGACATTTTAGTCTTTTAAAGTGCTTTGCAATTTGAGTTGCTCCATCGTTTCTACCGAACTAAGCATCAGTTTTACCCCTACATACACCAAATCAATATCCGCCACCGAAATAACGATATCGCCCGTAAGTATTACTCCTTTATTTAATACCCTATCAAGTATCTCAAGAATGGATATTTCTTTTGACTGTTGAATCGAATTAGGATGCATATTGGTTTTCTTTTATGGAAATAAAACTAAAAGGTGGCCATGGACCAGAAGTTTCAATTTTGAAACCATTTAGTGTAATCTTTTCTAAAGTATGTGTTATAATATTTTTGAATTGAGGTAACGCTGTTTTTTTTACTAAAAAACTTGCATTTAAAACCATTTCATCCGCTCTACCAGTTATTTCATTTGTTTGCAAAATATTTAAATTAATAGCTGCACTTTCTACCTCCAATAAATCAAAGACAGCTTGACCATTTTGCGTACATATTCTGTCTACTTCTTCTTCAATTAAGACTTTCTTTTTCTTTTTTAGCAAAAAGGCTTTACCCGGTGCACTAGTTGTTATTTGAATCTCAAGTTCAGCCGCTGCATTACTAAGCTGATCTATCTGGTTACACATTATTGAAATATCAGCATACATTTTTACAGACCATTCTTCCATATCTTCTAAGTATTTAAATTGTTCACTTAAAGAATTGGAATATTGTTCAAGAAATTGGGTGAGACTAGCAATTGATTTGTAGATGGTTCCAAATTTAAAAGGAATAACAGTTCCTATCTGCATCCTATCGGTAATAACTTGTACGTGCTCACGTACTTGTGAATCTAACCAGTGTAAGTCTGCTATTTTATTTTGTAAACACTCTTCTGAATAATCATCTCCGGATACCTTTTTTACAACTACTTGAAATCCATTAATCAATAAGACGTAGGTATCACCCCACTTTTCATCTTTAGCATATTGTACTGGGCCAGCGTAGATGCAATAAACATATAGTAGTTCCTGAACCATAGCTATCTTTTATTCATGAATTATTTTTCAGATCCATCTGTACCGGCAAAAGAACTTAACCGTTCGTAAGAGGTAATTTCCAAATTATCATCCAAGGTTACCGAATAAAATAGTCTCATTTTTTTTGACGGCAAGTTCATTGATTTTAAAAAAGAATCTTCTTCATATAATTCTGCTACAGTATTCCAGGAATCTTTTACTTTTTCAATTTTAATGACTGTTATTCCCGAACTGGCAATGTTTTCTTTTAAAAATGCAATGACTGTTTTTTTAACGTCTATTATACTGCTCATAGTAAATTCGTTTTAAAATTTTTCGATAAATTAAATTAGGTTGTTTCTATACTCTTTTTCTGCGTTAAAATAAGATTAGTTTGCATATTCTGGCCACAATTGGGGCAAAATTTATACTCATACATGTAACGCCAAGTATGCTCACAATTGGGACATTTAATGTCTAGTGCAGTGCCACATGCTATACAAAATTTCTCGTTTCCACCAGTTGTTTTACTACAACTAGGACATTTATATGTTTCCATTTTTTTAAGTTTTAGTTTATTGATTTTGTTTTTGTTTTCTGATATTTTCAAGTAGTTCTAACAATTCGTCTTCTCGTTTATCATATTCTTCAGTATCAATTTCATCCATTTCAAATTTGAGTTGCAGGCGCATCAATTTTTCTTTAATGGTACCTTCATCAGAAGTTTCTTTTTCTGCAACTTCATTTATTTTATTTGCTAAAAAAATAAGTCCTTTTATAGGTGCCATAATGATGCTATCGAGTAAAAACATATTAATTAGCTTTTGTGTCAATAACTAGGTTTACAAAATTGTAAAGCGGCAATGTGCCAACATATTTAAAGGTCATTAAATCACCGTATTTCTCATTCAATACATTTACTGCATTATCGAATTCAGGTTCTTTACTATTTTTAATTAAAAAGGAGGTGTTTAAAATCATCAACTCCCCATAATTGTCGTTAACTTTAATATCATCCGAAAAGGGTGTTAAAACGTCGAGGATCATTTTTTTGTATTCTTTCGTTTCATTTGTTAGCGCAGTAGCAACCATTTCACCAATTTTCATTCGCTGATAGTGTGTTTTATCTTCTGGCAGGTTCATTAATTTATCTCGAAGCGATTTGATATCGTCATTTTTATCTACGATACTCTGATATATCTGTGCTTCGTGAGCTAATATTTTTAGACCTAATTCTTTTTTGCCATCCATTTTCAATAAAAGGTCATCAAATTTTTGATAGTCTTTTTCTAATATTCGTTTAATTGAATCATCATCATTATTCTCAGAGATAGTAGAAAATCTGGCAGGAAGCACTGTAAATTGCTTCATCATATCTTCTAATACATGTGCATGAGCCATCATATTAACACGCCTTGCTTCATATTGAATGATGGGTGAATTGCTAACAATCGCAGAAATATCTTTGAAGTTA
>JAYUFN010000323.1:0-3860 GCA_043738705.1 Bacteroidota bacterium | reverse complement strand
ATAAGAGATTCGGCGTTTCAAGTTCACTACGCCATATCTGTGCAGCCTGCTTTCCTTCTAATATCAGCTATTTTAAATACAATTGGAAAAAAGAGATTTGGAATCTTTTTTTTGTAGCAGGTATTGCTTTAGGAGGATTGATTGCTGCTCAATTTTTAAATAACCACCAGCCCATAAAAGTTAACCCTGCACTTGCCGCAGAATTAAAAGGATATGGAATTACCGATTTTAGTGAGTTGATTCCGATTGAAGTTTTTAATTGGTCTAACCTCCTTCATCCCCAAGGCTTGCTGTTGATGGTGTTAGGTGGCTTTCTAGTAGGCTTTGGAACCCGTTATGCAGGCGGTTGTACATCAGGACACTCAATAACCGGATTGAGCAATTTGCAATGGCCTTCAATGGTAGCAACCATTTGTTTCATGGCTGGCGGATTTATTATGGCCAACCTCATTCTACCATTTATTTTAAAATAAAATTATGACTAAAAATATTCCTGAAAACGATTTTGAATTGCGCTCATTAGATGCTACCTGTTTAAACGAAAGCGAATTGGTACACCCCTATTGGTATAATCTTAAATACTTAATTACTGGATTATTATTTGGAATTGTTTTTGTGAAAGCAGAAATTATTTCATGGTTTAGGATCCAAGAAATGTTTCGGCTGCAAAGCTTTCACATGTATGGAGTAATTGGCTCTGCTGTTGCAGTAGGCATGCTTTCTGTGTACCTGATTAAACGATTTAAGATCAAAACTATCTACGGAGAAGACATTCATTTCGAGAAAAAAGAATTCAACAAAGGACAGATCATTGGCGGATTACTTTTTGGATTTGGTTGGGCTATCACAGGCGCATGTCCTGGTCCATTATTTGCACAAATTGGTACGGGGGTAACGGTTACAATTGTAACTTTATTGAGTGCGATAGCAGGTACCTGGACTTATGGTCTGATACGAAATAAAATTCCGCACTAACTAAGCATGCGTAAATGGTCTGCAATTATTATAATCACAGGCAGTATTATTTTTTTCCAAGTTAGGAGATCTATTTTCAATACCTCTAATCAGGAGATTGCGGTAGTCGACTCTGCTAATTGCTGGACAGGAGCTGGTATTTACCAAATACCAGTTGACAGTATTGGGTTACTCATTCGATACGGTAGAGAATTGATCAGAAATACTGCTTATTATCTTGGTCCGAAAGGAATCGTTTCTCATACTACTAATGGTATGAATTGTCAGAATTGTCATTTAGATGCAGGCACTAAACCATGGGGCAATAATTACGGCGCTGTAGCATCGCTCTACCCAAAAAAAAGAGATCGGAGTAACAAAATAGAATCCATCGAAATGCGCGTAAACGATTGTTTACAGAGAAGCCTCAACGGTCAGTCGCTCAACTCGCTTAGCAAAGAGATGAGGGCCATTGTAGCATACATCAAATGGGTCGGAAAAGAAATACCAAAAGGCACTAAACCCAAGGGGACTGGAATTGAGGATCTCGCCTATCTTCTAAGAGCTGCAGATCCCGCCAAGGGGAAACAATACTATTTCACTAATTGCTCAAAATGCCATGCTGCAAATGGTGCGGGAATGCCTGCAAGCAACGGCATCGGTTTTTTGTATCCACCTCTTTGGGGAATGAATAGCTATAATGATGGCGCGGGTTTGTATCGGCTTTCCAGATTTGCTGGTTTTATCAGAAACAATATGCCAAATCCAACAAATTATCATCATCCCACAATTAGCACAGAAGAAGCCTGGGATATTGCAGCTTATGTAAATTCACAACCACGTCCTCACAAAGATCAGAGTGGGGATTGGCCAAACCGCAGTAAAAAACCTGTTGACTTTCCTTTCGGTCCTTATACTGATAGCTTTTATGAAAAACAGCACAAATACGGGCCCTTTAATGACATTTCCATAGCTAGGAAGAATAAAACAAGTAATTTTAAACCAATAAACTAATCCCTATCATCATGAAAAAGATCACAGTTTTAATAGTTATACTCTTTAGCAATTTTGCAGCAAAAGCCCAAGACTTCGGGCAAATTATTGCGGGTTCATTGCCTGATGCAAATAAGTATGCAACGGAGTATATGAAACCTTTTGCAGAAGGCGAAATTTATAATCTTTCACGCGGTTGGTTCTCTACAGCAAGAACACATAAATTGTTAGGGTTTGATATTTCAATCAATGGTCAATTTGCGATAGTACCAACAGAGAAACAAAATTTCACTTTTAATAATGCCGATTATACTACTTTCAAACTAAGTGGTTCTGCCTCCTCTGCATCATTACCTACGCTAATGGGTGGAAATAGTTCACAAGTAATTAATGTAAGCACAACAGTAAACGGTCAGCCTGTATCTACAAGTTTTACAGCTCCAAAGGGAATTGGAGACGAACTGAAAAAGAATGTTTCTTTTGTACCTGTTTCTGCACCTCTTCCCGTTGCTCAAATTGGTATTGGCTTATTTAAGCATACAGACCTTAAAGTGCGTTATTTTCCAAAAACCAGTTTTAGTCAGATGGAAATTGGGGTATTTGGAATGGCAATACAACACGAGTTTTCTAATTATCTTCCTTTCATAAAAAAAGTTCCGTTCTTACATCTTTCCGCCTTAGCTGGCTTCAGTTCAATTGATGCAAGTTATAAACCAAATTTTGGAGCAGGCTCTTCTGTACAAAGTCTGAATTCAGTTGCAGGTTATAAAATATCTGCGTTCACTTTACAGGGAATTGCTTCTGTTAAATTTGCTTTGCTGGAATTGTATACATCGGTTGGATATTCTTCTGGGAAGTCTACTATCGACCTAAAAGGAGATTATACCATTACTTACAACACTGGCTTTCCTCCTCCAAATGATAAGGCAACTGCAACACAAAAAGATCCAGTTTCACTTTCTTATCATGCAAGTGGAATTTCTAATACATGGGGGGCGAGATTAAATATTACTTTCTTGAAAATTTATGCAGATTATACATTTGCTAAATACAATACTGTTGGCATTGGTCTTGCGTTAGCACTTAGATAGTAATTTTCGAGTTGATTATAATTGTGCGAAGTTCATTGAATAAAATTAACTATTTTATTCAATGAGTTTTTTCATTACCCAATCTGATTGATGATCATCTCCTAAAATGAATATATTTTCTGCAAAAATTTCGAATTGGAAGGACTGATAAAAACGTAGGGCTTTTTTATTTTCTTTCCACACAATTAACCATAAACAATCCTTTCCACGCTCTTTTGCAAAGTCAATTGCAGTTTGCATGAGTGCTCGACCTACAGCTTTTCCGATAAAACCTTTGCAAACATAAATGCGAGACAATTCGATGGGATTTCTTTCGGTTAAATTAGGATGCACGGCTTCTTTGATTTTGATATAGCCTGCAATCGTATTTTTAATATAAGCCAGATAAAAATAATTACCATCGGCTCCCACTTCCTTTATCAATTTTTCTTCATTGAATTGAAGGGTAAGAAATTTTTCCATGTTCTCTGCGGTATTTTCTGCAGCATAAGTATCATAAAAAGTTTGCCTACTAATCGTTGCAATTAATAACGCATCATCGGTTGATGCAATCCTGATATTGATATCTGACATTGCGTAAAGAAATGAAAAATAATTAGTCTACACAAGTTCAATCACTATCGCACTTGCGCCACCGCCGCCATTACAAATGCCTGCAGCACCTAATTTTCCAGCCTGTTGTTTTAAAACATTAATAAGGGTTACTACAATCCGTGCACCACTGCAACCCAATGGATGTCCCATTGAAACAGCACCGCCATGTGCATTTACTTTTGAAGGATCTAATTGCATTTTTTGAATATTTGCTATACCCACAACGGA
>JAYUFN010000322.1:0-3862 GCA_043738705.1 Bacteroidota bacterium | reverse complement strand
GCACAGTAGTCCAGAGTCGACAAGTATATTCAAATCCTTTTACATCAAACGAATTATCAGCAGGATTAAAAAATTTCATCAGGTTAGCAGAAGCCAGGTTACAGGCAGTATTATCTAAGAACATGTATTCCGAACATGGGTTCGATGCGTTGATCCTACCACCCTGCGGACAAGTATGCCATTCGTTGATGGTAGTATCATATTGGGTTCCAGGGTCGGCGCAACTCCATGCTGCATAAGCTATCTGATCCCAAACATCTTTAGCAGGAATTTTCTGCATCACTCTTCCATCGGTACGAGCTTTCAATTCCCAATCACCACCTTCTTTCAACACTTTAAAAAATTCGTTTGGAATTCGAATCGAGTTATTACTGTTCTGTCCTGCAACAGTCATATAGGCTTCCCCTTCGTAACTGTTATCATATCCTGCAGCAACTAATGCAGCAACTTTTTTCTCTTCCCCCACTTTCCAGTTAATAAATTCCATGATCTCTGGATGATCTAAATCCAAACAAACCATTTTAGCAGCCCTACGTGTAGTACCGCCACTTTTAATAGCAGCAGCAGCACGATCACCAATTTTAAGGAAGCTCATCAATCCGCTAGAAGTACCGCCACCACTCAATCTCTCGCCACTACCACGAATCTGAGAAAAGTTAGTTCCAACACCCGAACCGTATTTAAAAATTCGTGCTTCACGAACCCATAAGTCCATGATACCACCATCGTTAACCAAATCATCTGTCACACTCAATATAAAACAAGCGTGCGGTTGAGGGCGCTCATAAGCGTTATTCGATTTTTTTAACTCGCCATCTTTTGCATCCACATAATAGTGCCCCTGTGGCTTACCTGTGATGCCATAACTCTCGTGTAATCCTGTATTGAACCATTGTGGTGAGTTTGGAACACAAGCCTGATTTAGAATGCTGTATGCCAACTCATCATAAAATACCAGTGCATCTTTTTCAGAAGCAAAATAGCCATTGCGTTCACCCCAAACACGCCAACAGTTTGCCATACGATGTGCCACTTGTTTTACGCTGGTTTCTCTACTCAAAGAACCATCAGCTTGCGGCACTCCTGCCTTACGAAAATATTTTTGTGCAAGAATATCTGTAGCAATCTGGCTCCACTGTTTCGGGACCTCTACATTATTCATTTCAAAAACCTTTTCTCCGTTTGGATTTTTGATCACACTGTCACGATAATCGTATTCGAACATTTCAAAAGGACTCACACCATCTTTTGTGAAGAGGCGGTCGAACTGTAAGCCTTTTTTAGAGCGGGTAGCCATATTGCTGAGATATTTATTGGGTTGTGATTGGTTAGTCTAGTTTGTAATTCTTGAAAAGCCGTTAACGAATTGTTAAGCGGTAAACGAAAATATTCTTCCCACACCAGAATTCAAGATGGTAAATATCAACAGCTTGTGGATAAGGATTGTGGATAATCTCATAGACCCAATCTGGATTGAATTCTGTGAAATGTCCACAGTTGTAGATAATAATTTGTGGAAAAAAAACTTAACATTCCAAGTATATTTTGTAAATAACAAAACATCCTGTATTAAAAGAATTTCCAGCCTGTAATTGCCTGTTTTCAATACAATTATCCGATAAAATCACCCTTTTACAGAAACAACTAGTTAATAAACACTTTAAATAGAAACTTTTTTGCATTTTTGCAGCATCAGCAGTAGTTAAGATTTGCTATGAGACAGTCAATATACCATCAGTTTCAGGAAAAGAAAAGGCAAGGAAAGAAATCTTTCGCCGTGCTGATCGACCCCGATAAGGTTGATGCCGTTAAACTTAACGAGTTGATTCAACTAGCAGTTCGCTCCAAAGTAGATTATTTTTTTGTAGGCGGAAGCCTAGTAATCTCAACCTTCCTCGACGATTGTATCCAGCACATCAAAGCAAGTTGTACAATCCCTGTTATTTTATTTCCTGGCTCTCCTGCGCAAGTGAGTAAATATGCGGATGCCCTTTTGTACCTATCACTCATCTCTGGTCGTAATCCCGAATTACTAATTGGTCAGCACGTAATTAGTGCCCCATTTGTAAAGAGCAGCGGGTTAGAGATTATGCCCACAGGATATATGGTGGTAGATGGTGGAGCACCCACAACAGTTTCTTATATCTCAAACGCTTCGCCCATTCCAGCCGATAAAAATGAAATCGCAATGTGTACCGCGATGGCGGGCGAAATGCTGGGTATGAAATTAATTTATATGGATGCAGGTAGTGGTGCAAAAAGAGCCATCACAGAAACCATGATCGAGAAAGTAGCTAACAATATCAATATCCCATTAATTGTTGGTGGAGGTATTACCACCCCCGAAAAAGCCTATCTCAACTGCAAAGCCGGAGGCGATATTATTGTGGTCGGAAATGCCATCGAAAAAGATCCTAACCTCATCACTGAAATCAGTACTGCAATTCATAGTGTGGCTGTAGTAATCTAACTATTTTTTTATTTAAGAGTGGATACATCTACTCTTGAGGGCGTATCTTTTCCGCTAATAATTCCCTTTGAGCTAAGTGCGATTGCTTTCATAATCATCGCCATATTTTCCATATCTAGGGTGCTAATCTCATCACTTGGTTTATGATAATTGGGCTCGTTATCCATCTTTGAAGTAGAAATGGTATGCGCCGGAACGCCTAGTCTAGCGAGGGTTGCATTGTCGGAGCGATAAAATAAATTTTGCTCGGTATAGGGGTCCGGATAAAAACTAAAACCAGTACCTTTTAAATTCTCTTGCAGTATTTTACCCATATCTGTTTTTTCAAACCCGGTTATATAAGCCGAGTTTTTTCCCCATTTACTTTCGGTTCCAATCATTTCAATATTAAACATCGCTTTCACATCCATCGGATTAAATTGACGCGAACAGTATTGCGCACCATAACCTCCAATTTCTTCCGCTGTAAATGCCACAAATATCAGGGTCCGTTCATTATCTTTTTTAGCACTAAAATATTTCGATAACATGAGCATGGCGGTAGTGCCCGCCGCATCATCATTTGCCCCATTATAAATCGAATCATTATTAATTGCTTTACCAATTCCAATATGATCATAATGACCAGAAAATATAACGTACTCATTTTTTTTAGACTTGCCCGGAATCATTGCAATTACATTCGCTAATTTTTGTTCCGTAATCTCGTGCTTTGCTGTAATGCTAAACGTTTTGGGTTGATTTACGGCTAATACAAACAGGGTGCTGGTTTCAGAAGCAAATAGTGCGCGTTTAAAACCAGTTAACCTACCAAACATTTTTGCAAAAGAAGTATCCACTATTACCAAATAATTTTTCTCCGACTGAATATATTTACTCGCCTCAGAAAATAAGTTAGCCCCCGCAGCAATTGTTGCACGCTCATATCCACTGGTTTCGGTAACCAATAAATCTGCTTTGGTAGTTACCACTATTACATCTCTGGCATCAACAGAAATATGATCAAAACTGCCTACCGCATTGATGAACTTTGGTCGAACCATTTTAAATTCCTGAATATAAGTTCCGCTATTTTTCCAGGTCTGTAATCCTACAGATTTAAATTCGTCTGCAATAAATGCAGCTGCTTTTTCAATCTCAGGGCTAAATGTTTTTCTGCCCTTCATCTCATCGGCCGACAAAACTTTTTCAATCCGCTCTACTTCTTTTGCGTTGATGATTTGATCAATATCCTGCGCCTGAGCAAGGCCTGCAGAAATAAAGGGAACTATAAATAATAGTTTTTTCATTTTATTTTTTCATTTGTTTATCAACGCTTCGCTCTTCACTTAATTTTTACCCACCCCGGCTCTCTCCCGATCACTCGGGCTCGGCGCCCCTCCGAGGAGGGGA
>JAYUFN010000321.1:0-10689 GCA_043738705.1 Bacteroidota bacterium | reverse complement strand
TTGGATTTAACAGGATGGTCCGATTTTAGTGATGAATTTGCGAAATTAGTACAAACTGACAGGGCTCATAACTTGATGAAAGAGCACGCTTTCCTGATTGTTTCAAAATGGTTTCCAGGGGGACATTTGGAATTTTATACGGCCCGAAAAACCGGGCAAACTTTAATTGGTATTGGCCCTTTGCAGGACATACACAAATTTGCTTGGCTGAATAAGGATCGAAATAAAATGCAATTAGGCGTTGATGCATATTGTATTGTGCCCTCCAATTTGCCCTTTGATGTGCATACAGAATATGCTCAGTACTTCGATTCAATTCAAAACCCTGTAATTATTAATCAGGTGCGAAGTGGCGGAGTAGTTAGATATTTTAAAATTTACAGATTAATTGGATGTAAAAAAATTCCTGAAGCGCAAATAAAATAATCTATTTGTTTTTATCAGGAACGCTATTCTGAACTGGCGATTTTATATCAACTGGTTCTTGCTTAGTTGCAAAGAGCTGATCGAAATCTCGTCTATAAGATATACTCACACCTTGTCTATTTCTTCGCCCAAAAGTTGAGCCACTAATGTCTAAACTATTTTTAGTAAATACAATTGCCCTAAGTTTACGATCCTTTGTTAAAATAAATTCGATATTGAAGTCTGGTAACCATTGAAAGTTGCCATTCTGAAAGGAGTTATTATTGCTTAAATTAAAATCTAAATCACTCCCAAGTGTTACAACAATATTATTGTTTGCAAATGCATAACCTAGTTTCAAATTAACTCTTGTTCGATCTAGTTTGTTACTATTGGCAGATATACCGCTGCTTGCATCTAGTAGTGAGTTACTACTATACAAAGAAGTTCCAAGATCAAAACGTAGGCTTTTATCTCCAGTAATTTTATAAAGAATATTAGATACAGCTTTATTTACTTCTTTTGTTAGTACCTGTGAAATGGTATTAACACCGATAGTTGTAATCATATAAGGGTTCGTAAGATTATTATTGCCCGTGCTTCCAGTTGGTGCAAATGAACCAAGTACTATCAGGAAGGAAACCTGTTTGAGTATTTCATTATCGTCTTTTTCGATCCGGTTCAGAAATGCAACAAACTCATTGTCTGTTTTAATAGGACTTCCCTGTGGAAAGTCTAATTTGAATTTAATACTTGGTAAATTGAGCTTATCACGTAATTGAGCAATAACATAAACATCGCCACGGTAGGCTTTTACTGAACCACTAAAATTATTGTTTCCTACAAGGTCGCTCATACTGATACGTTCAGCAGTGTACTGCGCATCAATATGCACATCGGCTTTGAAAGGATCTCCATTCCATTCTATATAGTTACCTGCGTCCGCAAGCAGTATAAAAGGTTTTCGGATAAATGACTGAAAGTTAAAATCATAATTTCCACTATCAATATTATACCTGCCTCTAATTGTTAAGGGATCTGAAGTACCTGCATGAATCTTCAATCGCCCATTACCAACTGCTTTGATTACATCTCCCGTAAGATCATCAAGAATAACATCGATCGAAACTTTATTATTTGCGGTCAGGTCAAGATCGACAGAAAGATTGAAATTACTTTCAGGTTTTACTGTCTCCATTTCTTTCCCATATTGCTTGAAAACAATAAAATCAGCAGCCCCATTTTCTTTGCTGGTTGAGTTTGGTAAAACAATATGGGAGCTCTCTGTTGCCTCTGCTATAATACTCATTTTGGCATTATTCTCTGGACCTTTAAAACTAATTTGTGCATTGCCAATTGCAGTTCCATAAAACTGTTGATTGTCTTTTAATTTTGTATCTATTAATAATAATTTTTTGGTAGTCATGTCAAAATCAAACAATAGATTCTTAAAACCTTTATGATATAGTTTACCTTTTACAACTGCCCTGTTTTTATATTTATCTTGCAGGTTGATTTCGCCAAAATCTATGCCATCATTTTCGAATTTTATCTCCGCAGAGTCAATTATATAATGCACTTTAGTATAGTTCACAGTCATTCCAGCTTTACGTAAGCTGATATTCCCTAATAAATCTGGCGAGTTTGGATTACCGCTAATTTTCAAATTTCCTTTAACTACTCCTGTGATATCCTTGAACAAATCGCCTATGAATCGGTGCAGGATATTGATCTTGGTTTTTTCCAATTGAATCGTAGTGTTAAGCGGGGTATCCGTACTATCCAAAATATTATAGGATCCGGTAGCCGAAAAATGATAGCCTTCATTAGCAGATTTAACTGTGAAAGGGATCTCACCTGTTTCATTATTATATCTTGCGGTTATTTTTACAAGTCCGATACTATCTTCATCTAATCTGAATTGTTCGGTACTTAAACGCGCATCAGCATTGAATTTCCCGAAAAAATCTCGTAAAATGATATCTCCAGTTGTTACCCCTTCCATTCTTGGATTTTTGAAAAGCACAGAAGTTAGATCACCTAAAAAAACGTTTTTAAGTTTAACTATCAAATTATTAATATTGCCTCCGTCTTCTTCTTCAGTTTCTACCAATATTTCTTGGAAGCCTTGTGTTAAGTGAATGTTATTCGCATCGATAAAATTATTTCGAATAACTAACTCCCCATTTTTTTCGATTGTCCATTTCTTTTCGTTGATCACAAATGTAGATGGTCTGAAGTTTATTCTCACGCCATCTTGAAGTGTATATACGTCTGCTAAAAGGGAGGCATCGTTTAATGTATTTTCCGCGCTCGCCTTAATTGCAACGATAGAATGATCGTTCATAGAGGTAATTCCAAAATGCGAGTTAGGTAAATGAAAACTATCGCTTAATTGAATACTGTTAATATCCCCACTAATACGCAGTGTATCTCTAGTGCCATTTCCCTGTAACTGAGCGCCCGAAACAATCAGTTTTTTATATTTTCCATAGGGCACGCTCAAATTTATTCCTAAAATATTTTTTTTTGTATCAATCGAGCCTTGCATGGAAACATCATTAAAGCCACTTATTTTCTTATTAAAAAGTTTAAGATAGGGCTCAAAATAATCAGTATTGATTGACACCTTGAATGTCTGATTATTTGGAATTGATTTCGACGGCTTTACGTAAGAAGGATAGTAGTGATTTAAAAATGATTGAATACTTGCTGGTAAATCCATAATACTGAACTTGCCGATAATTGAGGCATTAAAATCGTTGCTCTGGAGCACCAAAGATTTTATACTGTCGATATAACTGGAACTTAGTTTTATGGAGTCGAAATTGATAACTGTGTTATCTCCTCTTATATCAGCGTTCAGGAATTTGACTGATCCTAAAAAATTATCAATATTAGTTCCAGTAAAATTTGCGTCTAGTAGACCCGTTACTTTGATGAGTTCTGGATAAAGATTCAAAGCTTTTAAATTACTATGAACTAAGTCGCCTACAATATTATAACTAGGCTGTGCCTTATTTAGATCAATTTCTATATCACTTGTAAAATCAAGATTCGGATCATCAATCTTAACCTCGCCATTGAAATATTTTTTTTGGAGTGTGCCTTTGGTAATAATATTGCTATACGGATATCCATTAAACTCGAGCGATGTGATTTTACCATCAAGTTCTGTTTTTAGTCTATTAATATTAAAACTAGATCCACTAATTCTTCCTTTAAAATCAACTAGACCTAGTTGATCATAATTCAGAAATTTTCCGATATTAAAACGGGTTGTTTCAATATTGCCCGTATAAATTGGATCCCCACTTTTTGGAAACCGCATGGCAATATTAGTTTTTATTCCACCCAATGCAGTACTAAAAATCCCGTCTGTTATAAAGTTATATACACTCCCCTTAAAGTTGCCACGGTAAATAATCGAACCTAATGCAGCAATGTTAGGAGAAACAACATCTTTGAGGGCAGGTATGATTCCTAGATCGAAATAATTGGTTTGTAAATTACCGTTACTGAAGTTAATGAAAGTGTTTTTTAACGCAGGTAAACCTTTCATACTTAGCTCACCAACCAATGAACTGCCCGTGCCCCCTTTTGCATCTAAATTTTTTACAGAAAAATTTTCGACGGTACCAATAAAAGCTCCATTTATATTTAACTGTTTGTTCCAGTCTTTTAATTCTGGTGCGAAATATGCAATATCATCACTGTTAATTTTTGCATCTTTAAAGTGCGCCACCATCGATACATTCGAAATGTATTTTCCGAAATCTTCATTGAAGTCTTTATACCGCATTGCATAATAAGACCCAATCCTACTTTTGTTTGTTTGCAGATCAAGTGAAGCCAACTCCATAATCTGAGGCGTAAAACGGAATTGTGTTTTTAATTTTTTTAATTCAAAACCCGACCTATCTTTTGCAGAAAGTTCTACTGAAGCATGAATGGTATCTTTTTTTAAATTAAAATTTTTAATTAGGCCGTTCAACTTGCTCAACCTGATATGCTCCCCGTCAAAAATATTTGAAGGCTCATTTTCATTTGCCTCAATCCAGAGCTGACCTTCTTTAATTTTAATTTGAGCGATTTGAACCAAAATATCGGAGGGGTTCAAATACATTGATTCGTATTTTTTTATAGTTGCTTTGTGCTTTCGGAGAGAATCAGGTCTTAGTGCAACCATTTCTCTTATCGTAAAGAATGGTTTATCAATTGCAATTTCATTTATTTGAAAAATACTATTTGAAAAATCCATATTTTCAGCATCCATTAATAAACTACCCAGATTCAGATCCATCGTTTCTCCAACCCAAGAATCTTTCTGTGTGAAACGAATATTTTTTAGATCTATTTTCTTAAGATTAAGTGCGATACCACTGGATTGTTTCTTGGATTTTTTCGGAGCTGCAAAAAAGGTACTAAGAAATTGATAATTCCAGACACTGTCTTCACGATTAAGTTTTATAATAGCATCTTCTAGCCCGATATATTTTAATAGCACCTGATCCTTAAAAAAAAACCAATCTGTGATTCTTAATTTGAATTGACCGGCATAGAGTAGTGTGTCTTTTTGTTTGTCTTTTATCAGCAAGCCTTCGAGGTTCATACTGTTAAAAAAGGAAAAGTTTACTTTTTTAATGCTAACTTCCGTGCTTAGTTCTTTTGAGAATTTACCGGTTACAACTTGAATAATCCTATTTTGAATATACTCTGTTTGGACAGCAATAAATATCAAAAGCAGCAGCCCAATGATACTCAGAAATATTTTTCTCGATATGTAAAGTGTTCTCTTCAGAAATGAGTGCTTTGATTGGTAAAAATACAGAATCGTGATTGACATCCAAATTCAATGCCAAACTCTCTTTTCTTTTGATTAAATAATCAAATTTTATTTAAAGTTTAGAAGGACATGCGATTCGTAGAGGTGGGGTTGATTAATGAATTAACTTGGTTTATTCGTTAAAAGCCCGCTACTGAATCGTCTCCTCTTTTATCAGCTGCTGTTTCTCTTTTGCCATCGCTCAAAAGCCGTATTGCTTCTGTTCTGCCAATACCATCGCGCTCGCTGATTTTATATCCCATTCCAATTAATTTATTTTTGGTATTAACGTCAAAATCTTTTTCAACCATTACGATATCTGGCTGCCATTGATGATGAAATTTCGGTTTATTAATGGCATCACTGGCGGTCATATTAAAGTCGATAATATTCACCAGTCCTTGGTATACAGATGTTGGAATAGTAGTTCCTCCTGGTGTCCCAATGATTAAATAGGGTTTTTTATTTTTCAATACTAGTGTCGGGGTCATCGAACTAAGCATTCGTTTACCTGGAGCAATCGCATTTGCTTCTCCACCTATAGCTCCATACATATTCGGAACACCTGGTTTTACACTAAAGTCGTCCATCTCATTATTTAGTAAAAAACCTGCGCCACTCACAACTGATTTACAACCATATCCTCCGTTTAATGTAGTTGTAATGCTTACCATATTACCAGCGGCATCAACGATACTAATATGGGTTGTTTCTTCGCTCTCATGAATCAAGCCAGCTTTTATTGCAGAACTAACACTTGCTTTATCCGGCGAATAGTCGCTCATTCTTTCGGCCAGATACTTTTCGCTTGTGAGAGTTTTTACAGGTACTTTCCAGAAATCTGGGTCACCCATATGTTCAGCACGATCAGCATATGCTCTTCTTTCTGTTTCGATCATCAATTGTACCGATTTTAATGATTGAAAACTAAAAGATCCCATCGGATATTTTTCAATCATCTTGAGCATTTGGTTAATCAAAATGCCACCGCTACTTGGTGGGGCAAAACTGATAATATGATACCCTCTATAATCGAATTCCAAGGGGTTCCTGAATTTGGCAGTATAATTTGAAAGGTCTTCTAAACTAATAATTCCATTTCCTTTTTGCATTTCAGCCACAATCAAGTTGGCAGTTTCTCCATCATAAAATCCTTTTGCACCATCTTTCTGAATTCTTTTTAATGTTGCGGCCAGCTCCTTCTGAACAAGCGTATCACCTAATCTCCATTTTGTTTCTTTTACAAAAGCAATTGGATGGGCGTTGTTTTTTATTAAAATATCGCGCTCACTATTAAAACTATTTACTTGTTTTTCTGTAATCACAAAGCCTTTTTCTGCAAGGTCAATCGCAGGCTGGATCAATGTTTTGAATGGAAGCTTAGCATAAGGAAGTGTTGCGAATAATCCGGCGATAGTTCCTGGGATGCCCGATGCTAAAAGCCCAAATTGCGAAAGACTCGATATTGCATTTCCATTTTTATCTAGATACATATCTCTGTTAGCTTTTGCCGGAGCAGCTTCACGATAATCCAAACCAATTAATTCGCCATTACTCTCACGCGCAAGCATAAATCCTCCTCCTCCTATATTTCCAGCTGTTGGATAAACTACTGCCAAGGCCAACTGTGTGGCAATTGCAGCATCAAAAGCATTTCCTCCTTGCTCCATAATAGCAGCGCCAACCATACTTGACAATGGATGAGCAGAACTTACCGAGGCCCTTCTGAACTGACCGTTTTTTACGACTTCATATTTATAAGGATCTACTTTTTTACCAACGCCTACAATCGAGTACTGGGCCATGGCATTGTAAAATGAGCCTATAACTAGGCAAATGCAGAGGGGTTTTAGCAGTTTCATGGCTGAAAATTAATCGATTTACTACAAAATGGGTTCAAATTTTATCCATCATGTGTAAAAATATCTATCAAATTAAGGGAATGGCTTTTTTAGTTTGACTACATTCACTGCTCATTTTTATACTTATGAAGAAAAGCAGTTTATTTTTATTATCTATTATTTGCACATTTACATTGTTTGCTCAGGGGTTACAAAATCCCGAACAATTTTTAGGATATCCTATTGGCTCAAAATATACCCGCCATCACAAAGTGGTTGAATATTTTAGATCGGTGGCAATGGCAAAACCAGATATGGTAAAACTTGAAAAATACGGAGAGACGAACGAGGGAAGAGAATTGATTATGACCATTGTTGCTAGTCCTGAGAATCTCAAAAAAATTGAATCAATACGTCAAAATAATTTACAAATGGCAGGTTTGGGGAAGGGGCAACCAAGCGAAAAAATTACGAATCCACCCGCTATTATTTGGTTGAGCTATAACGTACATGGTAATGAAACTTCTTCATCAGAAGCTGCCATGCTTACACTTTATACAATCGTTGACCCTAATAATGTTGCTGCCAAAGAGTGGCTTAAGAATCTGGTTATAATTATTGATCCTTGTATTAATCCTGATGGTAGAGATCGGTATGTAAACTGGTTTAATTCAATGGTTGGAGCTCATGCCAATGCAGAACCCCTTTCTAGAGAACATGTTGAGCCTTGGCCTGGTGGAAGAAGTAATCATTACAATTTCGACTTGAACAGAGATTGGGCCTGGCAGACTCAAATTGAATCCCAACAAAGGTTAAAAAAGTATAACGAGTGGTTGCCCCAAGTGCACGTGGATTATCATGAACAAGGATACGATCAACCTTATTATTTTGCGCCAGCTGCAGAACCTTACCATGAAGTAATTACACAATGGCAGCGCGATTTTCAGGGTATGATCGGTAAGAGCAATGCGAGCTATTTCGATAAAAATGGATGGTTGTTTTTTACAAAAGAGCGGTTCGATTTATTATATCCTTCTTATGGCGATACTTATCCAATTTATAAAGGGGCTATCGGCATGACTTTTGAACAGGGAGGCATCAGAAGCGGATTAGCTATCGTAAATAAAAATGGGGATACACTTACCCTTTCTGATAGAGTACTGCATCATTATACTACTGGCATCTCAACAATTGAAACGAGTGCAAAAAATCAGGAACGCCTGATTCAAGAATTTAAACAATTTTATGTAGATAGTAGAAATGCGAAGATTAGCGAATACAAAACTTATGTACTTACGTCAAAGGATGAAAATAAATTACTTTCTATAAAGAAATTATTAGATCAAAATGGTATTGAATCAGGCACACTGAATACCAAACTATTTAAAGGATACAATTATTTTACAGGGAAAGAAGAAAGTTTTGTTGATGAGGAACTTCATCTTGCAATTAGTGCATATCAGCCTAATTCGATTTTAGCTAAAGTACTATTGGAACCAAAAACAAAAATTACTGATTCAAATACCTATGATATTACCGCATGGGCAATTCCTTATGCTTATGGAGTAAAGGCCTATGCCGTGAAAGATAAGCTCGAGATGAATACAGAAACGAAGCCAGCGAGTATTATCAATAATCAAGTAGCCAATTATGGTTTATTAGTCCCCTACACTTCATTGAATGCTACAAAAATATTAGCTCATTTATTAAAAAATGCTGTTAAAGTAAGATATAATACTTTGCCTTTTACTTATAAAGGAAAGGAGTTTGATAGGGGTACTTTAATAATTTTGAAAACAAGTAACTCAAAAGTCGACTGGAGTGGAATTACAAATGAAGCTTGTCAAAAATTTCATGTGCAATCAGTGATGGTTGAAACTGGAATCATGGAAAAGGGTGCTGATTTTGGATCACCCGAAATTAAAATTATCAACTCAGCCCCAAGAGTGGCATTGATAAGTGGAGAACAAAGTTCTAGTTTAGGCGCAGGCGAAATATGGCATTTTTTTGATCAACAACTCGATTATCCATTAACGCTTTTGAATGCAAATGATATTTCCCGTTTCAATTTTAAAAATTACCAAGTGCTGATTATTCCTGATGGGTTATATAAAAATCTTACAGATAAATTAGTTACCGATAAATTAAAAGAGTTTGTAAAAGCTGGTGGAAAACTAATTGCAATTCAGTCAGCCGCAGAACAAATGGCTTCGGTAGACTGGGGATTTAAAATCAAGGAAGATAAACCGGAGGATAAAGACGAATATGCAGCGCTTAAAAAATTTTCGGATCAGGAGAAAAATTCCTTGATGGGCTCAATACCTGGGGCGATTTATAAAGTGAGTTTAGATAATACGCATCCATTGGCTTTTGGATATCCTGATTTTTATTATACACTCAAGCACGATGCCAATATATTCGAGTTTATGAAAGATGGCTGGAATGTGGGAGTACTAAAGAAAGATGCCTATACAACTGGCTTTAGTGGTATAAGGGTGAAAAACAAACTCAAAGATGGCACTGTTTTCGGTGTAACGCAGATGGGAGCAGGATCGGTTGTTTTCTTTGCAGATAATTTAATGTTTCGCCAGTTTTGGGAAAATGGTAAGTTGATGTTTTCAAATGCGGTATTTTTTGTTGGCCAATAATTTAGTTGAACGGTTTTAGCTTTCATTAGCGGAGAACTATCTTCGCTATCACCATAATGATATCATGTATGAGAATCCCACTTCGAATAGCTGTTATTTTATTAATAATTACGTTTTTTTCGTGGAACAAATCAATTGCACAACTGCCTGTAATTACAAACAGTTCAGATATTTATGTGCAGTTACAAAAACTCCAGGTGCTTGGCAGTGTGCTCTACATTGCAGCACACCCCGATGATGAAAACAATGGCTTCCTTCCTTTCTTGGCTAAAGAAAAATTATATAGAACGGGATATTTAAGTCTTACTCGAGGAGATGGCGGACAAAATCTGATTGGAAGTGAACAAGGAATTGAATTGGGCTTGATTCGTACACAAGAATTATTAGCAGCTCGAAGACAAGATGGTGCTGAACAGTTCTTTAGTAGGGCCTACGAATTTGGATTCAGTAAAAATGCAGATGAGGCATTGCGCATCTGGGACAAAGAAAAAATATTGAGTGATGTAGTTTGGGTAATTCGGCAATACCAACCCGATGTAATTATTGCACGGTTTCCTGCTGATGCGAGGGCTGGACATGGGCATCATGCTGCTTCTTCTATTTTAGCAAATGAAGCATTTAGTGCTGCTGCAGATCCTAATCGATTCCCAGAACAGTTGAAGTATGGCGTAAAACCTTGGCAGTCAAAAAGACTCCTTTGGAATACTTTTAATTTTGGAGGGAATAATACAACAAGTAACGACCAGTTCAAAATTGATGTGGGAGGTTATAATTCCTTCTTAGGAAAAAGCTATGGCGAAATTGGAGGTGAAGCCCGTAGTATGCATAAAAGCCAAGGAGAAGGTCGCCCTAGACGAAGAGGCCCTTTTTACGAATACTTTGCAACACTTGGAGGGGATGCTCCAAAAAACGACCTGATGGATGGGGTAGATATTAGTTGGAGTAGGATAAAAGGTGGGGAACTAATTTC
>JAYUFN010000320.1:0-3872 GCA_043738705.1 Bacteroidota bacterium | reverse complement strand
CGAGATAAGGCTAAAGCGAAATTCAAGGAATTAAGTGGGGGGCAAAAACAAAGATTTTCTATCGCTACTACGCTGATCAATAAGCCTAGAATTATTTTTCTTGATGAACCAACAACAGGATTGGATCCTCAGGCTAGAAGGAATTTATGGGAGCTAATTAAAAATATCCGAAACAGTGGCACTACGGTAATTATTACAACACACTATATGGATGAAGCAGAGGTGCTTTGTGATAGAGTTGCAATTATAGATAGTGGAAAAATCATTGCTTTGAACTCTCCTGATAAACTAATTGACGAATTGGTTGATACCGGATTTGAAAGACCCAAAGAAGTTAAACAGGCGAATTTAGAAGATGTGTTTATCTATTTAACAGGGCATGTTTTGAGAGAGGACTAAAAGAGAACAACTAATTAATATAATCAATTTTAAATAAATTTTATGACTACCGACCCTCGTTATCCGATTGGCAAATTTGAAATACAGCCCTTTTCAAAAGAGTTAAAAGAAAAGCTGTTATTGGAATTACAGTTTTTACCGGAATCATTGGAAAGAGCAATTATTAATTTGGATGCAGCACAACTTAACACCCCTTATCGAGAAGGAGGATGGTCTGTTAACCAATTGGTACACCATGTTGCAGACAGTCACATGAACGCGTATATTCGGTTTAAGTTGGGGTTAACGGAAGAGAATCCCTCCATCAAACCTTACGAAGAAAAGGAGTGGGCAATGCTTGCAGATAATGACCTAATTCCCATCAATGTTTCTATCACTTTATTACATGCGCTTCACTTACGTTGGGTAGCTGCAATTAAAGACCTTACAGAAGAACAATGGAATAGATCAGTGTTTCATCCAGCAAGCAATCGAAAAATGACTTTATGGTTTTTACTAGGGTTATACGCATGGCATGGTAAGCACCATACCTCACATATTACTAAACTGAGAGAATTGAATCATTGGTAATGGAAAAAAAACTTGATTGGAAAATTAGGTCTTCAGTACAATTACTGAAAGATAAATGGGTTGATGTAAAATCAGAAAGTTGTGAAAAGCCTGATGGCACTATTGTTGAACCTTTCTATAAATATGGTTTTCCTGATTATGCAACGGCGGTAGCAATTACTAAACACGGCAAAGTGATACTTGAAAGAATGTATCGCCATGGTTTAGGAAAAACTATTATTGAATTGCCTGGTGGTTGTGTTGATGTTTCAGATGCAACTAAAACTGATGCTATTGCTCGAGAACTCTTGGAAGAAACTGGTTACCGATTTGATAGGATAGAATACTTGGGAAATATCTCTCCCAATCCTACTACCAATACTAATTTGATGCATATGTTTTTGGCAACTGGAGGAGAATTTGATCCGAATCAGCAACTCGATGTGGAAGAAGATGTAGAAGTTTTTCTGGTAACTATGGATGAATTAATTGAATTAGTTCAATCCCAACAATTTATGCAGTCGATGCAATTAAGTACCTTGTTTTTTGCGTTGCAAAAATTAGGAAGGATTATCGTAAAATAATACTGCATAACCCTATTGAAATTGAATAAGATGAAATGGAATGTGCTAGGTTCAAGAGAAATTTTTAGTGAAAATTGGTTAAAACTAAGGGCAGATAAATGTTTAATGCCCGATGGTAGAATAATGGATCCATACTACGTGATTGAAGTGCCTAGCTGGACTAATATGGTCATCATTACTAAAGACGAAAAAATAGTTCTGGTAAAACAATATCGCCACGCAAGTGGCGAAATAACATTAGAATTACCGGGAGGAATTTTAGAGAAGGGGGAATCTCCAAAAGATTCGGCTATACGAGAAATGCAGGAAGAAACAGGATATGTTTCAAACGAAGTTGAGTTCTTGTGTCAAGTATTATCTAATCCTGCACTACATACAAATACTGCCTATTTCTTTTTAGCAAGAAACGCTGAAAAACGAGTAGATACTCATTTTGATCAATTTGAAGACATTGAAATTGAAACCTATTCAAAAAAGGCATTGAAAAAATTATTGAAGGATGGCAAAATGCAGCATGGTGTTCAGATTGGAGCGATCTATCAGGCTATGTTACGATTAGAGTGGATGAGTTGGTAAATTGGAATTAAAATTTTACTTCACCTACCACAAACACGCTTCCACATACTAGTACAAGGTCATTTTCTTTTGCGTTTTGTAATGCCTGTTTTAATGCAATGTTTACTTCTGAAAATGCGAATCCATGTAATCCTTTTTGCAATGCCTGCTCCATTAATAATGTTTCGTTTAAAGCCCTTGGAATAGGCGCTTTGGTAAAATAGTAATGTGCTCTTTTAGGTAAAAGAGCTAATACTTTTTCGATCTCTTTATCCTTTACCATTCCAATCACAATATGTATTTCGGAAGGACCAATTAGTTCTATTTGTTCTACAATCTGTTTAATTCCATCTTCGTTATGACCAACATCTAACACTAACATCGGGTGCTCCTGTAATACTTCCCATCTTCCATGTAAGCCGGTTGTTTTTTTAACGTGCATTAAAGCTGTTTGAACGTTTGCTTTACTGATTTTCCATTGTTGCTGATTTAATAAATCTACAGCTGTTAAAACCGTAAGCAAATTCTTTGTCTGATAAAATCCAGGAAGATCTAACTGATACTGTAATCGTTCATCAGTTTTATGATTCACTACCGTAACTGTAATTTGATGAGCTGAAATATTGAAATCACTTACCCAATAGTTTTCTGTTGCCCAATGAATGGGAGCTGATAATTGCATCGACCTATTTTCAAAGATTGGTTTGGTGATTGAAGTAAATTCGCCAATAATTACTGGTTTATTTTCTTTGATGATACCTGCTTTTTCTCCTGCAATTGCTTCAATGGTATTGCCCAAGAGATTCATATGATCGTATCCGATATTGGTAATGATACTCAACTCTGGATTAATAATATTAGTGCTGTCTAGTCTCCCCCCCAAACCTGTTTCAATAATTGCGATATCAACTTTTTGAATTGAAAAATATTCAAAAGCCATTGCAACCGTGATCTCAAAAAAAGATGGTTCAATCTCTTTAATCATCGGGCTTATTTTTTCAGTAAAATCAATCACAAACGATTCCTCACACATTACCCCATTTACTTTAATTCTTTCCCTGAAATCTTTTAAATGTGGTGAAGTATATAAGCCTGTTTTGTACCCAGCAGCTTGTAAAATCGCTGCTAACATGTGGCTGGTAGAGCCTTTCCCGTTTGTTCCAGCTATATGTATCGTTTTGAAATGCTGTTGTGGATTCCCGATTGAATCACACAAGCGAAGGGTATTAACAAGATCTTTTTTATATGCAGATTCTCCAACTCTGCTAAACATGGGCAGTGCACGAAATAGAAAATCTAGTGTTTCTTTATAATCCATATCAACTGCAAATTATAGAAGAATTCTTAACCCCGTAGCTTGAAACTAAAAACTAAGGTACCCACCTGCTCAAATTCGCTGCCAGAATTTAATTTGAGACCTTTGGCTTTTCTCAAGGCAATATTGCGAATATTCTGATTAGTTGTGGTGGTTCCTCTTGGATTCACGCTTGCAGATATTACGTTGCCCAACTGATCCACGGTGATATCAACGGCTACTTTTGCATTTTCATTAAACTCATCTTCAAAGCTGGGCAATTTTGTAATCCTTCTACCATCCAATCCACTCCGGATGCTTACCCCATTTCCAGAATTTCCGGAAGAAGCATTGCCCTTATAACTGTCTGAATTTGGATTGCCACGAATATCTCCCTGATCTCCTTTGCCGCCGGCTATTCCTTGATCACGTATGCCATTATAACTATCGCTTCCATTTCCACTGCTAGTGGTACTGTTGCCTCCCTTGAA
>JAYUFN010000319.1:0-3874 GCA_043738705.1 Bacteroidota bacterium | reverse complement strand
CTGACATCGACAGTTTATTATTAAAAGATGCATTTGATTTAACCAACTATAACTGGTACAATAATTTGAGTTGGAGAGAGCGTTTAGGCAACGGCTGGAAAATGAATCTAGGATTAGGTTATAGCACAGATCATAACGATATCAATCAAAATATTCAAAACCAGCAAAACCAAAGTGTAGTAACCGGATTGCCTTATATGGATAGTAAGAATTTTGTACTTGAAAATAAATCAGACCTTTCACAAATTAAATTAGTGTTTGATAAAAGAATTTCCGGGATCAGCGTCATTCGTTTTGGTTCAGAATTTATGTATGGGTATAACAAAAATATTTACAATGGTTTGCATACAATTTTAAAAGATAATTTCCTTGCAACCTTCGCAGAAGCTGATTTATATATCACTAATTCGTTGGCATTAAAAACTGGGTTTCGTTTAGAGCAATCCTCAATTCTAAATAAAATAAACTTTGCACCGCGGTTATCACTTGCTTATAAATTGGGTAATGGTGGGCAGATGTCGATGGCTTATGGAGATTTTTATCAGAAACCAGAAAATACTCAATTAATTTATACAACACAATTGGGTTATACAAAAGCAACGCACTATATCTTGAACTATATGAAAGTTACAAACCTGCAAACTTTTCGTATCGAAGCATTTTATAAAAAATATGAGAATTTGGTAAAGACTTTTCCAACCTACAATAATAGTGGAACCGGTTATGCAAAGGGGCTTGAGGTATTTTGGAGGGATAAAAAAACATTCAATGGCATGGACTACTGGATCAGTTATTCCTATCTGGATACCAAAAGAGATTATCTGAATTATCCGCAACAATTACAACCCAATTTCGCAGCAAATCATACGGCGAGCTTAGTAGTAAAAAGGTTTATTAGTAAGATCAATACTGGATTCAACTTTACCTATACTTATGCAACTGGAAGGCCGTATTATAATATCCAATACAATACAGGATCAGTAAAATATGAGATTGCTGATCAGGGAAAAACAATCGATTATCATAACCTTGGATTTAGTATGAATTACTTAACAAAAATATTTAAATCTTATGCAGTAGTTGTTGCATCAGTGACCAATGTATTAGGAAGTAAACAGGTATTTGGATATAACTATTCCTATAATGGATTTTATAAAGAAGCCGTTACTCCAGTTGCTCCTAGCTTCTTTTTCTTGGGATGCTTTTTGAGTTGGGGCGTAGATAGAAGACAGGATGCGATAAATAATAATTTATAAAAAATATAAAAATTAAAATTCAAAAGTTAAAATTCAAAAAAAAAATCATGAAAAAATTACTTGTTATTACAATGATGCTGATTGCTGGATTTGTTTCAGCACAAACTAAATATGAAGCCGGAATGGGTAAAGGCTTTGAACAAATGAAAGCTGCAAAGACTGCAGAAGATATGGGAACAACTGCAGCCTTCTTTGAAAGAATTGCAGATGCAGAAAAAGACAAATGGTTGCCATATTATTACGCTGCTTATTGTAATTATTTAACTGGATGGATGAACCCAAAAGCTGATAAAGATGTAGTTTGTGAAAAAAGTAAAGACCTAATTACAAAGGCAGAACTGTTAGAAAAAAATAATGTTGAGTTATCTATTTTGCGCCAGATGGTAGCTGTTCAACAATTAACAGTTGATCCAATGTCGCGTTATCAGGCTTATGGTGCACAAGCAAATGAAGCATTGGAGAATGCAATAAAATTAGATCCAAATAATCCAAGAATTTATTTAGTTGACGGGCAGTATAAAATGAATGTACCAGAAGCTTTTGGTGGCGGAAAAGAAGTAGGAAAAAAATTATTTATCAAATCACTTGAATTATTTAAAACATTCAAACCTGCTTCAGAAATGCATCCTTCTTGGGGGGCCGATCAAGCCGAAAAATTATTAGCTCAGTGCCAAGAATAATATTCAATAAACAATAATAATCAGCTAATTTGATGCTAACCGTCAAACCAAATAAAAAGCCATGCCCCAAAAAAAACAATTATCAGAACAAAAAAGCCTTCAGCTAATCACTAATATGATTCAGAAGCTGAAGTGCAGCTATCACGATAAAGGTATTGGTTCAATACTTTGGGGGTCTGTTGTAGCAATTGCTTCTATAGTTAGTTTTTTGCAAATACAATACCATTTTCAATTAGGTTTCGATATTTGGTTGATCGTGTTGGGAGCTATTATACCTCAAATTATACTGATTAATAAAGATAGAAAAACGCAGAAAGTAATCAGGCATGAAGATGCCGCATTGAATGCAGTGTGGTTGGTTTATGCTTTCACTATTTTCGGACTTAGTGTTTTTGAAATGATTGTACCAAATGCAACCAACCGTTTTATAGAAGCAAACGGTTGGCAAATGATGCGTCACCAAATTGACAATAGTAAACCGGATGAATTGCTGATACCTTTTACCCCAAGTATTTATTCTATTTATATTTTAATTTACGCATTTCCAACAATGGTTACAGGGATCGTAAAGAAGTTTAAACCCATGATAATTGGCGGGTCAATGGCATATTGTTTTTTTGTACTTTCCTGCTTTACCGAAACAAAATATGATTATCTACTGGGTGGCACTACTGCAATACTTTGTTGGTTGATTCCAGGTATTATTTTAAGAAGAAAATATCTCCAACAAAAGAGGGCGAATGTTTAAGGAACTAGATCCAATATTGCATTCACAATTGCGATTAGCGGTAATGAGCCTGCTCATCAGTGTTAAGGAGGCAGAGTTTACATTCATTAAAGAAAAAACAAATGCCACTGCGGGCAACCTAAGTGTGCAAGTACAGAAACTTAAGGAAGTTGGTTATATCGATGTAATCAAACAATTCAAGGCTAACTACCCGCAAACTACCTGTAAAATCACAGCAAAAGGAATCGAAGCTTTTGAGAATTATGTAATTGCTTTGCAAGCGTATTTGAAAATATAAAAGTTCAAACGCCTATGAATTTAATTTGTAAGTATTGATTTGGTTCAACATTTTTTTTGCTAATTAGCTAGAAAAGTATAAATTTATACTAACAACGGTATAAAATAATACTTTATGTCATTTCAAACAACCCAAGCTCTTAAAAAGAAAAGCAACAAAGTCAGCCTTTCTCTTTCAAATTCCCTTATAATATTAGACTCCGGAGTAAAGCCTGAAAGCAAAATGACGGCAATAGAAAAAATGAATATTTCCAAATCAGGGATAACTAAAAAAGATTTAGTAGGTCTAAAAGAGAAATCATCACTTGATTACGATAAACTTGCAAAAACCTTATCAGTTACGCGTGCAACATTAATCAATAAGAAACCTACCGAAAAATTCAATGCAACATTAAGTGAAAAAATTATTGGCTTGGCAGAAATTTACTCTTATGGTTTTGAAGTATTCGAAAATAAAGAAAAATTTAATTCCTGGATTAATTCTCCTAATAAAGCTTTAGGAGGAAAACCACCTTACGATCTTTTGGATAGTCAATTTGGAAGGGAAGAGGTAATGAGTATTATTGGAAGAATTGATTATGGTGTTTATTCTTAATTATCTTTTCAATGATCGTATACCGAGTAGGAAAAACCAAACATGCAAATGATCTTTCAGGCAAAGGGGCTAGATTATTTGGGGGAAGGTGGAATCATCAACTAACACCTTGTATATATACTTCTGAAAGCAGGGCATTGGCATTGTTGGAGTATTCGGTAAATATTAATTTAGACCTGATATCAAAGATATTGAGCATTACAAGTTTTAAAATTCCAGATAAATATATTCAGGAATTAATGCAGTCAAATTTACCAGCAGATTGGAAAACCGCACCAGCTCCATCATCAACTAAAAATATAGGAACCAAATTTTTAAG